>VHDM01000087.1 GCA_016876055.1 Verrucomicrobiota bacterium | reverse complement strand
AAACTTCAGGCGGTTTCTTCCGGGGAGGAACTTCTTGCCCTTCGCGACCAAGTGGACGCCGTCCATCTGAGTCCACCCCTCCAGGCATATATGTTGGCGCTGGTTCGGGCGACCCGGGAGGCCGCGGCCGGAAACAACGGCTCAGGCAAAGCGGCGGCGAAGGTCTTGTCGTACGGAGCCAGCCCGCGTGCCTCTCTTGCCCTAGTGCAGTCCACCCGTGCGCTGGCCTGGCTGCATGGCATGGATCACGGCACGCCGGAGGTTGTCCAAAATGTCTTTTTCGACGCCCTGCGTCATCGGGTGGGCCTGACCTATGAGGCCGAGGCGGAGGAGACGACCACGGACGAGATTCTGAATGGCGTGCTGGAGCGCGTACCGGTTCCCGCAGGGACTTAAGGAGGAGGCGGAGGAAAATTCCGGATGACGACTGTGCCTGGCCCTGGCGAGACGGCCCGCAAGGCCCCCTTGGCCATGTTGCGGCGGCTGGAGTGGCGCGTCCGCATGGCGGCCGACTCCTTTCTGGGCGGAGAATATCGTTCCGCTTTCCGTGGCCGCGGCCGGGAATTTGACCAGGTCGTCAAATACGAGTTTGGGGACGACATCCGCGACGTGGACTGGAACGTCTCCGCGCGCCTGGGCGAGTTGTACCGGAAGAAATTTATCGAAGAGCGGGAACTTACCGTGATCCTGCTTTTGGAAGACACGCCCTCGCTCCAGTTCGGGTCGGGCAGCCGGACCAAGCGGGAAGCCCTACTGGAGATGGCCGGGCTGTTTGCGCTCACGGCGGCCGGCAATCGGGATCGGGTGGGGTTTTGGCATGCGACGCCGACGGGTCATGAGGTCCGGCAGCCGGTGCGGGGTCGGGTGAATATCGTGAGGACGGCGGCGACCCTGCTGGGGCAGCCTATCCCCAAGCTGGAGGACGGCGCCGAGGTGGAAGTGGACTGGAAACTTTTTTTTCATGCCTTCCCGCGTCACAGCGTGGTGCTCTGGTGCGGGGACTTTCCCCCGCGCTTGCCGGGCGTGGGCTGGGCGGCGCTCAAGAAGAGATATGAGATGATCGGGATCAGGGTGGATGATCCATGGGATCTGGAGCTGCCGGCGGCCGGGATTCTTCCGGCGGTGGATCCCGAAACCGGGGAGGTGCTGGCCTTTGATACCGGCACGGAGGAAAGCCGAAACCGGCATGCAGCCTGGAAAGTAGCAAGGGAGCGGGCCTGGGAGGAGTGGTTCCCCAGCCCGCTGCAGCGCCTCACGGTGGGCACCGAAGGGGATTTGCTCGATCCAATGGTTGCCTTCTTCAAGCGGCGGATGAAAGGGGTACGCCGATGAACCCTGATCCGGCGATGTTGCCCGGCGGATGGACGCTGGCTGATCCGCTCTGGTTGTTGGCTCTACTGCTCCTGCCCTTGGCGGCTTGGTGGCGAAGCCGGCGGCCCCGACCGGTCCTGGTCATTCCGCGGGTGGCGAAATGGGCGGGGGCTCCAGCCGTTTCCATGGGAAGACTTCCTTCGATTCTGGCAGTCCTAGGTTTTTCGGCACTGGTGGTGGCGCTGGCCCGGCCGCAGCAATTAGAGGAGAAAAAGCAAGTTCGCCAAAAAGGGTATGACATCATGCTGGCGATCGACCTTTCCCCCAGCATGCTGGCGGAGGATTACGAAGGGCCCCAAGGGCGGATTAACCGGCTCGAGGCGATCCAACCCATCATTGAGGCGTTTATCTCGCGTCGGCCAACGGACCGGATCGGCGTGGTGGTGTACGGGGGCCGGGCTTACACCTTGTCGCCGCTGACGTTTGACCATGACTGGCTCGCCCGGCAGATCCAGCGGCTGAAGATTGGCTTGGTGGAGGATGCCACTGCAGTGGGTGACGGGCTCGGGCTGGCGGTGACCCGGCTGGAGCAGGCGGAAAAGGACAAGGGCGGGCAGCGCAAAGGAGCTTTTGTCATCCTACTTACGGACGGGTCCAACAACAGCGGAGTATTGGCTCCCTTGCAGGCGGCGGAGCTGGCCCGGGCTCGCGGCATCCCCGTCTACACGATCGGGGCTGGGCGACCGGGGATCGTGCCGATGCCGGTGGTCGACAACGCAGGACGGAAGCTGGGATATCGTCAGGCCATTTCCGACCTGGATGAGGAGACTCTTCAGCAGATTGCCGCGGTGACGGACGGAAAGTTTTTCCGGGCGATGGACGTGGGCACGGCGGAGGCGGCCTTTGCCGCGATCGACAAGCGCCAGAGGATTGAATTCAACGCCAAGGCCCAGATTCGGGCGCACGAGTGGTTTGCCGCCTGGGCGGCGCCGGGGTTGGCGGTGTTTTTTGTGGGGCTGGCCTTGGCGCGGCCCGGGCGATGGGGGAAGGCCGCGTGAACATTTTTGGCGTGCACTGGGAACAGCCGTGGATTTTGGCCCTGGTTCCCCTGGCCCCGCTGCTGGCCTGGCTGGTGTTTCGCGGCCAGATCGGCAAAGCCGGCCCGCTTCATTTGCCCAGAGTGTTGCGGCGATGGGCCGGCGCCCGCGCGGTCACAGACCGGCCCTCGGCCAAACGCCGGGCGACCGGGCTTTGGCTGGGTTTGGGCAGCGCCCTGGTGCTGGCGGCCTTGGCGCGTCCCCAGTGGGGGAATCTGGAGGAAGTGGTGTTCGACCAGTCCCGGGAAGTGCTCATCGCCCTGGATCTGTCCGCCAGCATGTTGGCCGAGGACGTGAAACCCACCCGGCTGGCCCGGGCGAAATTATTAATCGGGAATCTTTTAGACCAACTGCAAGGGGAGCGGGTGGGCCTGGCGGTGTTTGCCGGCACGGCCTTCCTGCAGGTGCCGATGAGCTCCGACTATGAAATCATGCGGGATATTCTGACCGGGTTGGATCCGTCCTATCTCCCTCAAGCGGGGACGGACTACGCCGGGATGCTGCGGGTGGCGAACGAGGCCTTTGGACAAAGCACGGCGGCGGATCGGTTCCTGATCGTGCTGAGCGACGGGGAGGCGCACGACCCGGATTGGCGGAGAGTGCTGGAAGAACTGAAGAAAAAAGAGGTCAAGGTGATTGCGCTGGGGATCGGGACCTTCACGGGTGGATTGGTGCCGGATGGGCAAGGGGGCGTGGTCAAGGATGGGCGGGGAGCGGCAGTTTTGTCGAAGCTCGAGCCAGCCACGCTGGAGGAGTTGGCTCAGGCCACCAGCGGAGTGTATCGCGAGGCTTCCAACTGGGTGGATTTGGCCGAAGTGATTCAGGAAACGGTGGCGCAGGGGAAGGCGGGGGATTTTTCGAAAAGCCGGGATGTGAGGATGGCGGAGCGGTTTCAGTGGTTTTTGGCGCCCGGGATTTTGCTGCTGGCGCTGAGTTTTGCCTTGGAAATTCCCTCCCTGCCCAACCGGCGGAGATTGGCCCTAGGCACGACAACGGCAGGCGAGCCCCTGCCCGTGCCGCTGGAAAAGAAAAGCACGCGACTGGTCTCCAAGGAGCGCCCGTCGGTGCTGGCGAAAACAAAATGAGCGTACCCTTCTCGGTCTTGCTGTTCTTGGTGCTTGGCCTCGCGGGCCTACTGCATGCGGCCAATGTTCCCGACGCCCCGCAGGGTCCCGATCTTTCCGGAACTCTGCGGGAAACTGTGGCCAGCCTGGCGGAAAAACAGAGGCGGCCGGCCGGGGATTACGCCCGGATGGCGGAGGAGACGATTTCCTTTGGGTCGAACCCGGAGGCGGTCACCCAGCTGAACGGAAACGTTCCGGACGGGGCGGATCCCCATGCTCCTTGGAGAAATGTCGTGAACGATGCTTTGGCAGGGGTGGACGAAGGCGAGCGCATCGACTCCAAGGCTGCCAACTGGCCCGAACTAAGGGAGCGCTTGAAACAGCTGCAACCGCCCCCGCCGCCGCCATCGCAGGGAGGTTCTAAAAAAGACAAAAAGAATCAGCAGAATCAGAAAAAAGACAAAAAACAGCAAAAGGGCTCTGGGAAAGACAAGCAGCAGCCGTCCGGCGGCGGGCAGAAGTCCGAGGAGCAGGACCAGTCGGGCGGCGAGGGAGCGGAGGGCGAGGGAGAATCGGAAGGGCCGCCTTCCCAGGGCCAACCGGGGAAGGGAGATAAAAAAGACGGAAAAAAGGGCGGCGAATCCGACAAGGGCGGGGAGGGTGAAAACCAGGGGCAGGAGAAGACTTCCCGCGGCAAGGATCCCAACGAGATTAAAGAATTTGATACGAGCAAGGCAGGCGAAGGCCAAATGAAAGAGCGTGGGCGGAATGAAGAGATGAAAGGGATGGAGGATGAAAAAGCCGGGTTTGGGGGCCTTGGGCAGGAAAAGAAAGAAAAGCAGGAGCAACCGGGCGGGGCAGGGGGTCAAGGCGGGGAGGAAAGCGCGGAAGCACCGCCGGGGATGCGGGTGGTCGGGGGCGGCTCGGGTAAAAAAGCGTCGGACAAATCCAGTGACCCCATGACGTTGGAGGCCATGTCGCGGCTGGAGCAGGTCAAGCAATCCGA
>VHDM01000086.1 GCA_016876055.1 Verrucomicrobiota bacterium | reverse complement strand
GGCAGGCCGACGACGGTGATGAGAACCACATGGATCCCAGCGACGATCAGGACGGTGCGCCGCAGGGGGCGCGCCGGGCGGCTCACCGGGGGCGGTCCGGAAGATTGGCGAGGTCGAGGCGGGCGCCGGCGGAGCGGACGGCCTCCAAGGCGCGGAAAATGGTTTCGTAAGGCACGGCGGAGTCGGCCCGCAGGGAAACCACCAGTTCGGGGTCGGCATTTTTGCGTCGGGCGAGGGCGCCGGCCAAGCGGTCGAGATCCACCGACTCCTGGCCGATCAGCACGGTGCCGTCTTGATGGATGGTCAGGGGCACGATGGATTTCGGATCGGGCAGGTTGGAGGAGGCGGCTTGCGATGACTTGGGCAGATCGACCGGCAACTGTTGCTCCAAGAGCGGAGTGGTGATCATGAAGATGATCAGGAGAACAAAGACGAGGTCGAGCAGCGGGGTGATGTTCAACTCCGCGAGAACCGTACCGTGGTGGCGGGCGGAGCGTCTCACGAGCGGGGCGAAGTGAAGCGGTGTTCAAAGACGGCGGCACACTCGGCGGCGAAATTTTCCGTCTCCACGATGAAACTGCGGGTGTAGGTGGTGAGGAAGTTGTAACCGAACATGGCGGGAATGGCGACAAGGAGGCCAACCACCGTGGTGATGAGGGCGCCGGAGACGCCCGGGGCCATGGCGGCGAGGCTGGCTTGGCCGGCTTGGGCGATGCCGCTGAAGGCATCCATCACGCCCCAGACCGTGCCAAGGAGGCCGAGGAACGGGGCACCGCTGACCGCGGTGGCGAGGATGATGAGGTTGGATTCCAGCCGGAGCGACTCCTCGCCGACGGCCCGTTCCATGGCGGAGCGGACGGAGTTCATCGAGGTCTCGCCGATGGGCCGGGCGGAGGCGATCCGGCTGGCGAGGGTGGAGTCAATTGTGGAAGAGCCGGTCAGGTGAAAGCAGAGTTCCTTGGCTCCGGCCTGATAGACCGCAGCTTGCGGGGATTCACCGGAGGGGCGGGCGGCGAGGTAGGCATCGAGGGGATCGGTGGAGGAACGGAACGCCTTGAGAAAGCCCAAGGTGGCCTTGCGGGCCGCGCGGAGTTGGCTGGCCTTGGCGATGATGATCGACCAGCTGAAGATGGAGCCGATGAGAAGAGCGAGCAGCACGGCTTTTCCCGCCAGCTCAGTATGTTCAAAGGCAAAGAGGATTCCGGCGGATGCCAGCATGCCATCGGTATAAGGCTGGGAGCAGGAAGCTCAACCACAGGAGAACGGATGTTTTCGTTCTCTGTTAAGAATTTAGGAACAGAGGATTTGTTGGTGGAAGGATTAGGATGAGGATGAGGTGGGATGATTTCGGAATTCGAAAAGCGGAAAAAGCCCGCCAGCTTCCCGGTCTTTCTGGCCTTGGTTGACTTGGTCTGTGTGAAAAAGTATCCTTTTCCTTCATAGATCGCGGGGTGGAGCAGCCAGGTAGCTCGTCAGGCTCATAACCTGAAGGCCGCAGGTTCAAATCCTGCCCCCGCAATTCCTTTTGGATGTATCAGGTCTACATTCTGAATAATACGAAGGGGCGAAAGTATATTGGCCTCACACAAAACCTTCAGACCCGGGTCCTTCAGCATAATTCTGGTCGATCCCGTTGGACCAGAGGTAAAGGGCCTTGGACGGTTATTTGGGCAAGTCCTTCGATGAATCTGAGTGATGCCAGAAAACTTGAAAATAAGCTCAAAAGACAAAAAGGAGGCTTGGGCGTTGCCACCCTAACCGGCCTAGTAGGCTCATAATCCCGCATGCGCGGGACCGCAGGTTCAAATCCTGCCCCCGCAATTCCTTTTGGATGTATCAGGTCTACATTCTGAATAATACGAAGGGGCGAAAGTATATTGGCCTCACACAAAACCTTCAGACCCGGGTCCTTCAGCATAATTCTGGTCGATCCCGTTGGACCAGAGGTAAAGGGCCTTGGACGGTTATTTGGGCAAGTCCTTCGATGAATCTGAGTGATGCCAGAAAACTTGAAAATAAGCTCAAAAGACAAAAAGGAGGCTTGGGCGTTGCCACCCTAACCGGCCTAGTAGGCTCATAATCCCGCATGCGCGGGACCGCAGGTTCAAATCCTGCCCCCGCAACCAAACTTGCTTCTTTCGCCTTGGGGCTCGGCCTAGGGTTTGGCTTGATGGAGCATGTGCAAAATCATCCGTTGAATTCGCGGGCCCGGGTGGCGATCTACGCCGCGGTCTTTCTGGCGTTTCTGGACAACTTTGTCCTGCTGCCGGTGATCGCGCCACGGGTTGCAGAACTGGGCGGGGGGTCGTTGGCGGTTGGGCTCGCCATCGCCGCCTACAGCTTTGCCAATCTGATCTTCAATCTGCTGGGTGGTTTTCTGGCCGATCGGTTTGGGCGTCGGAGGATCGTGGTCTGGGCCCTGGTGGCCAGCCCGTTGGCCATCGCCAGTTATGCCTGGGCGGATTCGATCGGAGGGTTCCTGGCGGCCCGGCTGTTGCACGGAGCCACCGGGGGAGTTCTGGCCACCTCGCTGCTGGCGATGTTGGGCGATGCCTCGTCGGCCGGTACCCGGGGACGGGTGCTGGGACAGGCTGGGGCGATCATCGGCTTGGCGGCCCTCCTTGGTCCCATCGCCATGGGGGCGATCATCATGGCCGCCGGGTTGCCGGCGGTCTTTTTGGGGTTAGCGGCGCTTCTGGCCATTGGACTCGTGCCGCTCGTGCCGTGCTTGCCGGACACTTTGCCGGTGAGCCCGAAGATCGCTTGGGGGCAGGGCTGGAGAAAACTTTTGGCCGACCCCCGGATCCGGGTCGCGTTGGTCGCCATTTTTGGATTCGAAGCGGCGGTGGGGATTGTGGCGGGATTTTTACGGACGATCCTGACAGCACAGCGCGGATTCGGCGAGGAGTTGGGGCCCGTCGTTGTCACCACCCAGAGTGGGATGCTTTTTAGTCTGTTTGGCCTCGTGGCAATCAGTGTGATGCTCAGTCCATGGGCCGGAAAAGTGGATCAACAAGGTCCATTTCGCGTTTGTATGGCCGGTCTGGTTTCGGTGGCTGGGGCGCTGGGACTGCTCTGGGGCGGATCGGGATTGTGGATCTGGGTGGCGATGCTCTTGTACGGGGTGGGCTATGGGCTGATCTTTCCGGCGGCGGCGGGAGCCATCGCCATCGCCACGGCCAAGGAGGAGAGGGGCCGGGGGAATGGACTGTTTAACTTCTTCTTCGATTTGGGGTTAACAACCGGGCCGGTGGTGGCGGGAATCTTTGCGTATGCGTCGTCCGTGAACCCGTTTGTGACGGGACTTTGTTTTGTGGGGTTGGCGGTGGTGGGTTTGGTGGTGAATGTGCGCAAGTGACCGAACGGCCCGCCGGGACGTCGGGCCCTACCAAGTTTGAAAGTAGGTAGGGCCTGACCTCCGGACAGGCCGAACCCAAGCTTAGCCCTTTAAAAATCCCGGGAGCTGTTCGGGGCCGAAATCGGCGAGGACGCGACCGTCCATTTGCAGAACGGGGGCCTTGGTTTGGCCGGACAGCCTTTTCATCTCCTCAAAGTAGGCCGGATTGGAGCGGACTTCCCGGCGTTCGTATTTCACACCCAGCTTTTGCAACTCCTCCTCGGCGGCGATGCACCAAGGGCAACCCTGTTTGATGTACAAGATGGTGGCCACGAGACGAAATTACGCAGATCGTAGCGGGTGGCGAGTGGCGGGTTGGGAGTAAATTCGGAAAGCGAAACTCGGAAAGCGGAGAAACGGAAAACGATCAGGCGGGGACGGGTTCGGAGCGGGAGGGCCTGTTTTGAGTGAGGGCGGTTTTGACGAGATTTTGGCCGAAGTCCCAAAGCGGGCCGGGGAACTTGCCGAGGTCGCTCAACACGTCGTCGAAGGCGTTGACGAACCGGTCGATCTCCTTCTCGCCGATGATCAGCGGGGGGAGAATCTTCACGATATCGGAGTTGTGAGCGGCGACTTGGGTGAGGATGCGGTGCTTTTGCAGAAGCGGGGTGACGATCATTTGGGGGAAGAGGCCCTTGTCCATGGCGTGAATGGCTTTCCAGGCGAGCTTCAGCTTGAGCGATCTCGGTTCCTGGAACTCGATGGCGACCATCAGTCCCTTGCCACGGACCTCTGCGATGACATCGTGCTTTTCCTGCAGGGCGCGCAGCCGGGACATGAGCTGTTCGCCGCGGAGGGCGGCGTTTTCCACGAGGTGTTCCTTTTCGGTGATGTGGAGACTGGCGAGGCCGCAGGCCATCGCGAGGTTGTTGCGGCCGAACGTGGTGGAGTGGGCCACGCAGCGGTCGAGGCGGGAAAAGACCCCTTGATAAATCGGCCGGCGCATGACGACGGCAGCGCAGGGGACATAGCCGCCGGAGAGCGCCTTGGCGAGGGTGACGATGTCGGGGTCGAGATTCCAGTGCTGGAACCCGAACCATTTGCCGGTTCGGCCGAGGGCGGTCTGCACTTCGTCAGCGATGAAAAGGGTTCCGTATTTTCGGCAGAGGGCTTGGGCGGCGGGGAAGTAGTCGTCTTTGGGATACTTCACGCCCTTGCCTTGGACGGGCTCGAAAATGAAGGCGGC
>VHDM01000085.1 GCA_016876055.1 Verrucomicrobiota bacterium | reverse complement strand
AGGCCATCGATATTGCCCAGAATGTCCGAGCCCAAAAAACCTTTCTCACCCACCTCACCCATCTCACCCTTCACGCCGAGCGGGAGGCCACCCTTCCGCCCGGAATCCACCTCGCTTACGACGGCCTCCAGCTCGATCTCTAATCCTTCACTCCCCTCGGACTTTTATCTAGACTTCGAAGATGCCTTGGTGGCGCCTATTCCCCCTGCTCGCAGTTCTGCCGGGCCTGAGCCTAGCTCAGCCCCCTGCCCCCGCCTTGCCCGATCTCGCTGCCCATGCCCTGGTGGTTTTCAATCAAGCCGATCCTGATTCCCAATCCCTTGCCGAAACTTATGCCAAAGCCCGCGCGATTCCCGCGGACCGCGTGGTCGGCCTGAACTGTCCCGTCACCGAGGAGATTACCCGGGACCAGTTCGAATCCACCATTCGCAAGCCGCTCGAGGAGCTCTTCCAGTCCCGCGGCTGGATCAATCGCCAGGAAAACTTCCTCAGCAACCCCGTCCTCGGCCTGGAGGGCACCATCCCCGTCCAGCAGGCCAAGGAAAACCCCATCTGGGTCATGGTCCTCATGCGTGGCATCCCCCTCAAAATCGCCGAAGACCCGACCATCCTTGCCCCGGAAAAATTGATGAGCCAGCTGCGCCCCAACGCCGCCGCCGTCGATTCGGAACTCGCCCTGCTACCCATCCAGGGTCTGCCTACCTACGGCCTCATCGCCAACCCTTACTTTGCCGACAAGCGCATCCGCCCTTTCAGCTCCTTTTTCGCCAACTACCTGATCCTCGTCACCCGCCTCGACGGCCCTTCGCCCGGCATCGTCCGCCGCATGATCCAAGACGCCGTGGAAGCCGAAAAAACCGAACTCACCGGCCGTGCCTTCTTCGACCTCCGCTCCATCGAAAAAAAGGATGACCCTTACCGCATGGGCGATGACTGGATCGACCGCGCCGCCACCCTTTTTCGCACCGCCGGCTTTGAGGTGGAAATTGACCGCCGCCCCGAGGTCGCCCCCAAATTCGCCCCCTGGGACCAGATCGCCTTCTACGCCGGTTGGTACACCGGGGAGTTCCAGGGCCCCTTCACCTTGCCCACCGCCCGCTTTCGCCGCGGCGCCATTGCCTACCATATTCACTCCTTCAGTGCCGAGACGGTCCGCTCGGAAACCCGGAATTGGGTTGGCCCCCTCCTTTTCCACGGGGCCACCGCCACCATGGGCGCCGTTTATGAGCCCTACCTTCGCTTCACCCCCGACATCAGCCTCTTTGCCAGCGCGCTCCTCTCCGGGCTTTCCTTCGCTGAAGCCGCCTATCAGTCCCAACTCTCCCTCTCCTGGATGGTCACCATGGTGGGCGATCCCCTTTACCGCCCCTTCCCGCGGAATTTTTACGAAAACCTCGACGCCGCCCAGACCGCCGGTTCTGCCGACCTCCCTTGGTTGGCCCTCCGCAAGGTTCGCCTCCTCGCCACCAACGGCCTGCTCAGCGAAACTAAAACCGCTGCTGCCAAACTACTCGAGCAGTTCCCAAAAAATGAAATTGTCCTGGAGGGCACCGCAGACATCTTCCGCACCCTCAATGAAAACCAGGAGGCCACCCGTCTTTACCAGGAGGCCCTTGACCTGATCGGTGACCGGGAGCCCCGCGACCGCCTCCGCCTGCTGATGCGGTTGGCCGATCTTTACCGCCGTGACAACCAGCCCAAGCAGGCCCTCCAATTTTACGAAACCCTCATGGCTGATTTTCCCGAGGCCGCCCGATCCCTCGGCCTCGGCGATCGTGCCGTCGCCTTCGCCTCGGGCGAAAGCCTTGCCTTGCCTCCGGCCCTCGCCCAATACCAGGAGCAGGTCGAGGAAGCCCAGATCGCCGCAGCCGTGGCCAAAGCCGCCGCGCAACCGCCTGCCTCCGCCAAATCCGAGGCCACCTCGGCCGACCAAGCCGCCGTGGCCCAAGTCGCCGGGATCCGCCCCGCCCTTGCGGAACCTTCCATGAACGGTTCCCTTCCCCCGTCCCCCGCCCCGAATCCACCCTCCCCCACCCCTGCCCAAACGCCCTGAGCCGGGCCTTCGGATGAGGATCGGCTGCGTACCCTATCGACATGCCCGCCCCTTTACGGCGGGATGGTCTAGCCAGCAGGTTTTTCTGGATCATCCCCGCCGCCTCGCCGGGGAACTCCGCGCCGGTCGCCTCGATCTGGCCCTCATTCCCGTCTGGGAAGTGCTGACCGGGCCCGGCTACCGCGTCATGCCGGATTTTGCGGTCGGCTCCTTCGGGGAGGTTCGCAGCGTGGGGGTTTTCCACCAAAAAACCCTTGCCTCATGCCGCGCCATCCGCTTTACCCCGCACTCCCTCACCTCCGTCCGCCTCTGGAAAGTTCTCTCCACCGGACCGCTGGCTGCCCCCCTGCCGGAAGACCCCGCCGGGGACGCCCAACTGCTCATTGGCGACGAGGCCCTCACCGCATGGGCTCGCGCCCGCGGCTCCGGCGTCACTGACCTCGGCCAGACTTGGACTGACTGGACTGGTCTGCCCTTTGTCTTCGCTCTTTGGGCCTTTCGCCCCGGCTTTCAGCCGAATCCGGCCGAGCTCCGTCGCCTCACTTATGCCTGGCGCGAAGGAATCGCAAGTCGTGCCGCCCTCGCCCGCGATGCCGCCGAACGGGATTATCTCACCCGGTGCATCCGCTACGGGCTCGGGGAGAAGGAAATCGGGGGCATCCGCGCATTCGCCGTCCGCTGCGGCCTGCCCGCCCCCTGCCTGAATTTCGTCTAAGGCCTCCGCCTCCACGGGCCAACGGCTAGCGCGTTATTTCCCCGTTCCAAACGGGCTCGTAAAAGGTGTTTCTCTGCACAGGCACACGCCCCGCCGCCCGGATCGCCCGCTCCAAGTTGCCTCTTGTCTGCCCGAGCGGCGTCTGCGCCCCGGCCATGTGGAAGATTTTTTCCTCCTCGATCGTGCCGTGCAGGTCGTCCGCCCCGTAACTCAACGCCACCTGGGCCAACGGCAGCCCCGTGCTGATCCAGTAGGCCGTGATGTGGTCAAAATTATCCAAGAGCAAGCGGCTTGCTGCGATCACCCGCAATTCCTCCAGCGCGCTCGCCCGCCGCATCCTCCCCAGCTCCGCCAGGCGCGTCTGCGCGGGCTCGAACGCAAACGGCACGAATCCCGTGAATCCCCCCGTCTCGTCCTGCAACGACCTGAGCTGTTCCAAGTGGTGAACCCGCTGGGCTGCCGTTTCCACGTGGCCATACAACATGGTCGCCGTGCTCCGTCCGCCCATCTCGTGCCAGATCCGGTGCACCTCCAGCCACTCCGCTGCCGTCTCCTTGCCCCGGCAGATCCGATCCCGCACCCCGGCGTCGAAAATTTCCGCCCCGCCCCCGGTCAGCGAGCCCAGCCCCGCCGCCTTGAAATCGGCCAGCACCTCCACGATCGGTTTCTTGGCCACCCGCTCCGCCAGGTGTCGGATCTCGATCGCCGTGAAAACCTTCAGGACCGGCCGCGGCTCGAGCGCCGCCAACGAACTCAACATTTCGAGGTAGAACGAGTAGGGCAGGCTCGGATGCAGCCCTCCCACGATGTGAATTTCCGTGATTCCCTGCGCCACCGATTTCCGCGCCGCTTCCGTCAGTTCCTCCACGGAATAGGCAAAGGTTCCTGGCTCCCGCTTCTTTCTCGCAAACGCGCAAAACTGGCAGCTGAGGATGCACACATTCGAGTAATTCAGGTACCGGTTGACCACGTAACTTGCCTGCGACCCCACCTTCCGCTCCCGCACCCGGTCCGCCAGCTGCCCCAGCCGGTGGAATTCCGCTTTTTCAAAAAGATAGATGCCCTCCGCGGTTCCCAATCGGTTCCCCGCCTCCACCGTTTCACAAATATTTTCCCAGACCCTCATCTGCCGAAAATCTCCCATACCACCCCCCCCAGCACCAGCAGGCTGACCGCCATCAACGCCCGGGTTGCCCCAAGCACGGGCGGCCACTCGGCGGTTCCCCGCGACGTGGCCGGGCGCAGCGCCCGGCTTTCCGCCCACAGCACGCTGCCCACCGCCCCCCCCATCACCCCATAGCGCCACCCAAAACCCGCCAGCCATCCAAATAGCACCAGCAAAACCGCCGCGGCCACGTGCAGACCTAAGGCCACCCGCAAGGCGGCTTTTTCTCCAAACTGCGCCGGAAAGCTGAACAGACCCTCTTCCCGGTCAAACTCCTGATCCGGCAGCGCGTAGATCAAATCGAATCCTGCCACCCATAGCCCCACGGCGGCGCCCAGAACGCAAGGCACCCACGAATCAAAACTGCCCGTCACCGCCAACCACGCCCCCACCGGCGCCGTCCCCAGCGCCAACCCCAAAAACCCGTGCGAAGCCCAAGTGAACCGCTTGGTCAGCGAATAGAAAAAAACCATCGCGACCGCCAGCGGGCTTAGGATCAGACACAGCGGATTCAACAGCCACGCCCCGCCCACCAGTCCCGCTACCCCCGCCGCCACCGTGATCCTGGCGGTGGTTTTCGTCACCAGCGTCGACCGCACCGCCGTCCTCGGGTTACGGAGATCGATCTGCCAGTCCACCAGCCGGTTGAAGGCCATCGCGGCC
>VHDM01000084.1 GCA_016876055.1 Verrucomicrobiota bacterium | reverse complement strand
GGGCCGGACTTGCCCATGAGAATCGTCGTCAAAATCGGCAGCAGCCTGCTCGCCTCGTCTTCGGGCGGGTTGGCGCTCTCGCGGCTACGCGGGTGGTCCGGGCAGATCGCCAGCTTACGCCGGGCCGGACATGAGGTGATCCTGGTCAGCTCCGGCGCCATCCGGGCGGGCATGCAGGCGCTGAAGCTGAAGCGGCGTCCCTCTTCCCGTCCCGACCTGCAGGCGTGTGCGACCGTCGGGCAACCCCTGCTGATGCGGGCCTACTCGGAAGCGTTGGCCCCCCATCGTTTGCTGGCTGCGCAGATCCTTTTGACCTCGTGGGACCTGGACAGCCGGCGGATCTACGACAACACGCGGGCCACCCTGCGGACGCTGTTGCGCCAAAAACGCACCGTTCCGGTTTTCAACGAAAACGACGCCCTATCTTTTGAGGAGATCGCGCTGCTCAACGCCTTCGGCGACAACGACCGGCTTTCGGCCCACGTGGCGGTTTTGGCCAAGGCACATCGACTGGTGATTCTGACGGACGCTCCCGGGCTGATGAGCCGTCCCGACGGTGGCGGCGAACTGATCCGGCGTGTCCGAAAAATCGATGATGCCGTTTTGGCCTGCGCGGGCGGAGCCGGCAGCGCGGGCTCTGTCGGTGGCATGCGTTCCAAGCTCGAAGCGGCCCGGATCGCGTTGTCCCGCGGGGTGCCGGTCCTCATCGCGGACGGTCGCCGAGCCAAGGTGCTGCTCGATTCCGTACAAGGATCCCCGGCCGGAACCTGGATTGCCCGATGAGCGCGGTGCGGGAGCTGGCCCGGCGGGCCAAGGAGGCGGCGCGCCGCTTGGCCGTGCTTTCCACGGACGAGAAGAACGCGCTCCTGCTGGCCATGGCGGATGAGCTCGTCGCAAGGAAGAAAGAGATTTTGGAGGCGAACCGGAGGGATGTGGATGCGGGCAAGGCAGCCGGTCTGACCGGGGCCCTGCTCGACCGACTGGAACTGACGGAGAAACGCTTTACCGAAATGGTGGAAGGCGTTCGTCAGGTGGCCCGGTTGCCTGACCCCGTCGGGGAAGTGGTCCGCAAGTGGAAACGGCCCAACGGCCTGGAAATTGAAAAGATCCGCGTGTCGATCGGGTTGATTGGGATCATTTACGAGTCCCGTCCCAATGTGACGGTGGACAGCGCGGTGCTTTGTTTAAAAACGGGTAATGCCGTGCTGTTGCGGGGCGGGCGCGAAGCCCGGCACAGCAACCGGGCCTTGGCCACGGCGCTGGGGGAGGCGGCCCGAAAGAAGAAGCTACCTGCAGAGGCGGTGGCCCTGGTGGAGGATGAGAGCCGCGAAAGCATACCCGAGATGTGCCGCCTGGATGGCGTGTTGGACCTGCTGATTCCCCGGGGTGGCCACGGCCTGATCGAAACCGTGTTGGAGCATGCCCGCGTTCCGGTGATCAAACATTTTCACGGCGTCTGCCATGTGTTCGTCCATCGCGACGCCGATCCCGCCATGGCCGAGGCGATCGTGGTGAACTCGAAATGCCAGCGGCCCGCCACCTGCAATGCGGCGGAAACCTTGCTGGTGGACAAGGCGGGCGCGGAAAAAATCCTGCCCCGGCTGGTGAAAGCCCTGAAGAGCAAGGGCGTGAAACTTTTCGGGGACGGGGCATCGGCCAAAGCTTCCGGCGAAAAACTTTCCCCGCCCGCGAATTGGGAAACCGAATATCTCGACCTGACCATGGCCATCCGCGTGGTGGATGGTTTGAATGGGGCGTTGGAGCATCTGGCCCGCCACGGCAGCCACCATTCTGACGCCATTGTCACGCAGGACCGGGCCACGGCGGAGCGGTTCCTGCGGGAGGCCGATTCTGCGGCGGTGTATTGGAACGCGTCGACGAGGTTCACGGACGGGGGTGAGTTCGGATTTGGTGCGGAAATCGGCATCAGCACGGATAAGATCCATGCACGCGGTCCGATGGGATTGGAGGAGTTGACTTCGTACAAGTACGTGGTGACCGGCCACGGTCAGCGGCGGGAGTGAGCACCGTCCCAATCCCGCTTTTTCCGGAGGCGGCAACACCGGAGGCGCGGATCCGGCCTGCCACGCTGAGCGGGCCGCGGGTGACGGCCCGGGGAAAGTTTCTTTTTTCCGGCGACACCAAATTTTTTCTACAGGGCGTAACCTACGGGCCGTTTCGCGATGGGGATGATCACCTCGGGAATCCTTCCAAAGCGGCCCGGGATTTCCGTTTAATTGCCGCGGCGGGCTTTAACACCGTGCGGGTGTACCACCCGCCGCCCCGCTGGTTTCTCGACCAAGCCGCGGAGCACGGCCTGCGGGTGATGGTCACGGTCCCGTGGCAGCGCCGGGTCCTTTTTCTCGATGACCGGGCGGTGCGGAGGGAAATCCGGGCCAGCGTTCGCCGTGCCGCCAAGGCCCAGGCCGGGCATCCGGCCATTTTGGGTTACTACGTGGACAACGAAATTCCACCGGATCTGGTCCGTTGGTACGGGCCCCAGCGGGTGGAACTGTTCCTCGATTCCCTGGTCCGCATCGTGAAGGATGAGGACGCCGGGGCACTGGCCGCCTACGCCAACTTCCCCCCCACGGAATATCTTCTCCCCAAGGAGACCGATTTCCTTTCCTACAATGTCTATCTCCATCGGGGGCCGGACCTCCGGGCTTACCTGGCGCGTCTGCAAAATCTCGCCGAGGATCGCCCCCTGGTTTTGGGCGAGTTCGGCATGGACACCATCCGGCATGCCGAGGAAGAGCAGGCGGACCTGCTCGAAGTGCATTGGGACGAGGTGTTCCGGGGCGGATTGGCCGGCACCATTCTCTTTTCCTGGACCGACGAGTGGTTCACCGACGGGATCGACGTGGAAGACTGGGCCTTTGGCTTGGTTCGGAAGGATCGGACCCCCAAACTTGCCTACCGGCGACTGGCTCCCAAAACCCTGGAGGCGCGCACCACGCTGGCGGACAAGTTTCCGCTCCCGAGGTTTCCCAAGGTTTCGGTGGTGGTCTGCAGTTATAACGGCGCGGCCACGCTCCGCGGCACCCTCGACGCCCTCCAGAAACTGAACTACCCGGATTATGAAATCATCCTGGTGGATGACGGATCCAAGGATCACACCCAATCGATCGTGGCGGAATTTCCCGGAGTGAAAAACATTCTGCAGCCGAACCGTGGTCTCTCGGCGGCCCGGAACGTGGGTTACCAGTCGGCCAGCGGGGACGTGATCGCCTACACGGACTCTGACTGCATGCCGGATCCCGACTGGCTCTATTTTCTTGTTGGAACGCTTGTGCATACGCAGTTCGTGGCCGTGGGCGGGCCCAACCTGAACCCGCCGGCCCGTGGGCCGATCCCGGCGGCCGTCGCGGCCAGCGCCGGAGCGCCCACGCACGTTCTGCTCAGTGACACCGAGGCGGAACACATCCCCGGATGCAACATGGCCTATTGGAAATGGGCCTTGGAGGAAGTGGGGGGATTCGACCCGGATTTCCGCACGGCCGGGGATGATGTGGATCTTTGCTGGCGGTTGATGCAGGCGGGCCATCGGATCGGCTTCAGTCCGAGTGCGATGGTGTGGCATCACCGCCGCTTCACGCTGCAGGCCTACTTCCGGCAACAGACAGGATATGGGGAAGCGGAGGCGATGCTTCGCTTCAAACATATGCAGTACTTTGATCCGCAGGGGTCTGCCCGGTGGAAAGGGGTGATCTACGGGCTCCCGCGGTTCGAACGGGTCTTTCACCGCCCGATCATTTATCACGGCGTCTTTGGCACCGGCTTGTTTCAGTGTCTCTATCCCAAGCCGGCTTCGCCTTGGGCCCAGCTGGTGAGCGGGTTGGAATGGAACGCGGTGACGATTTTTATTTTCCTGGTTTCGATCCAGATTGAGCCGTTGCGGATTTTGCCCCTGCTGATGCTGGCGGCCACGATGATCCCAGCCCTTTCGTTCATGGTGACGGCACGGATCGAGCCGAAGCACGACACGATTCTCGCCCGACTCACCGTCTTCTACCTGGCCCTGACCCAACCCTTGGTGCGCGACTGGGCTCGTTACTTCACTTGGCTCAAGGGGAAGCGCACGCCGGACTCCGTTGCCTTGGTGCCGGAAAAGGACGCGGGCCCCAAGACGCCGCTCGCCCAATCCCGCCTGCTGTCGTTTTGGAGCGAACAGGGGCGTGACCGGAATCAACTTCTTGAGGAGGTGGCGAAGAGCATGGAAGAGGAAGGATGGAAGTACTCTCTCGATACCGGTTGGAATCCTTGGGACGTGCAAATTTTCGCCAATCGGTGGTGGCACATCCGGTTGCGGACGCTCACGGAAATTTATCCGCACGGCCGGCGACTGACGCGCGTGCACCAGGGCATGGCGCCCAGCACCTTCAGCGCCCTGTTCCTGATCACCGCCCTGACGGCGGATGTCTTGGTTTGGCTGGCCTATCCCGCCGCCCTTCCCTTCTTTCTCGCGATTTTGGTGGTGGCGGGGATCGGCTGGCTTTGGACGGGCTGGCAGCTACGCCGACGCGTTGGGGACCTGATCCGGGTGGCGGCCCGCCGGGCCCAATTGATGCCGGTGTCGGGAAGGAATCCACCGCCGTGAACGTCGTGGGCCGGATTCTCCGCTACTACCGGCCTTTTGCCGGGAGAATTCTGGGGGCGTTTCTTCTCCTTGTGGTCGCCACGGGTCTGAATCTGCTCAAGCCGTGGCCGCTCAAGTACGTGGTCGACGGGGTTTTGTCCTCGCCGCAGGGGGGCATCGTCCTTCCCTTTCTTTCCGGCATTTGGTCGTTTCCCGCCGCTTT
>VHDM01000083.1 GCA_016876055.1 Verrucomicrobiota bacterium | reverse complement strand
CGGCGACGAGGTCCATCTGCTGGGAGCGGCTCCCTTTCACGAGGATCCGGTCGTCCGGCTTGGCCTCACGGCGGTAGGCAGCGAGGAGCTCATCCCGGTTTGCGAACCAACGGGCCCAGTCGCCTTGACGCGCCTTTTTGGCGGCCTCGACCAGAAATTGGGAGTCGGCCCCGACGGCAAAGCAGAGCGCGGTGCCACTGCGGGCGATCATGGAGCCGGACTCCTCATGAAGCATCCGGCTGAAGGAGCCAAGTTCCGCCATCGCACCGAGCAGGGCCACTTCCCTCCCCTTGCCCGGCAGGCTTTCCAGTGTGGCCACGGCGGCGGCGAGGCTATCGGGATTGGCGTTGTAGCTGTCATCGAGAAGCCAGCCCGCCCCGTGCTTCTCCAACCGGACCCGGCCGCTCGGCAGTTGGATTTTCTGCAGGGCCTCGGCGGCGGCTTTGGGTTCGATCCCGAGCTCGATTCCGGTGGCCATCGCCATCGCGGCATTCATCGCCATGTGCGGACCGGGAACGGGCAGCCGCACTTCGGCCCGGCCCTTGGACCCTTCCAAAGAAAAACGACTGCTGGTGCCATCGGTCTCGATCGAGCTCAGCCGGTAATCCACCTTCTCGTTCCGGCCGACACGGACCACCCGGGCCTTACATCCTTCGAGCGTTCTTTTTTCCATCGGATCGTCCGCATTGGAGATGGCCAAGCCGGAAGCTGGTAACGCGCGGTAGAGAGCCCCTTTCTCCTTGGAGGTGGCCTCCTTGGATCCGGTGCCTTCGACGTGGGCCCAGCCGATGTTCGTGACGAGGCCGACCTCGGGTCCGGCCAGTTCCGCCAGCGGGCCGATCTCGCCCGGGGCATTCATCGCGATCTCCACCACCGCCCACCGATCCTGCTCGCCGATGCCAAGGAGCGTGAGGGGCACGCCGAAATGGTTGTTGAGATTGCCGGGGGTGCGGTGACAAGGGCCCAAGCTGCCCAGGACGGCCGCGAGCATCTCCTTGGTGCTGCTCTTGCCCGAACTACCGGTGATGGAGGCGATGCGGGTGGAAAGAAGTTTGCGGTAGCCACGGGCCATCTGCTGCAGGGCCACCTGAGTGTCTTTCACCAGCAGCAGGGCAAACCCGGCCGGCACCTCCCCGACTTTTTCGCGCGAAACGACCGCCGCGAGTGCACCCTTGGTGGCCGCTCCGGCCAGATGGTCGTGGCCGTCGTGGTTCGGTCCCTGGATCGCCACAAAAAGTTCGCCGGGCTTGATCGTCCGGCTGTCGATGCCGACGCCGAAGGCCACGCGTTCGCCCGAGCCGCGGATAATCTTCGCACCGGCCAGCTCCGCCAGGGTGGCAAGGGAGAGCGGCTTCACGCGCGGCTCCTCTCCGCAAGGGCTTTCTCCACCTCGCGTCGGTCGGAAAACGGAAACTTCTCCCCGCGGATCTCCTGTGTCTCCTCATGGCCTTTGCCGGCAACCAGAATGACATCACCCGGGCCGGCGGAACGGACGGCCGTGCGGATCGCCTCGGCACGATTCTCGATTTTTTGCGCGGCGGTACCTTGGGGCAGTCCCGCGGCCATCTCCCGAAGAATGGCCGCCGGCTCCTCGCTGCGAGGATTGTCGGACGTAAGCATGACGCGATCGGCCAGCTTGGCAGCTGCGGCCGCCATCTGGGGACGCTTGCCCTTGTCGCGGTCACCGCCGGCACCGACCACGATCCAAAGGGATCCGCGCGTGATCGGCTTGAGGGTGCCGAGGACCGCCTCGATGGCGTCGGCGGTATGGGCGTAGTCGACCAACACGGTGATTTCGCCGGATCCGGGAACGGTTTCCATCCGGCCGGATACCGCCGGGGCGCGGCCCAAGGCGGCCGCCACTTTTTCCGCAGGAATTCCCGCCGCGATCGCGGCGGCCGATGCACCGAGCGCGTTGGAGACATTGAACCGTCCCAGCCACGGCAGCGTCGCGGGAAATTCACCCTCAGGGGTGATCAGGCGAAAGGAGGATCCGTGGATGCCCATCTTGAGATCGGCCGCACGGACCTCCCCTCTTTCCATCCCGTAACGGAGGATTCGAACGCCGGGAGCGCAGACCGCGGCCATCCGGACGCCGCAGGGATCGTCGACATTCACCGCCGCAAAGGCACCGGCGCGAAGACCGCGAAAGAGCACCGCTTTGGCCTGCTCGTAGGCCTCCATCGTGCCGTGGTAGTCGAGATGATCGCGGCCCAGGTTGGTGAAAATGGCTCCCGCAAGTTCAACTTCTGCGGCGCGCCCCTGGTCGAGCGCATGGGAACTGACCTCCAGGGAAGCGGCGCGGCAACCGTTCACCCGCATCTCGGCAAGGAGTTGCTGAAGATCGAGCGCCTCGGGTGTCGTGTGCCGGGCGGGTACTCGGCCTCGGCCGGTATCGTTGAAGACCGTCCCGAGTAAACCACACCGCAGCCCGCCGGCCTCGCAGAGGGACTGGAGCAACATCGAGGTGGAGGTTTTTCCATTGGTGCCGGTCACCCCGACGACCTGCAGGTGGCGGGAGGGATGCCCGTAAAAATTTGCCGCCATCCGCCCGAGGGCGCGGCGCCCGCTTTCCACCCGGATGTTGGGAACCGCGAGATCGGCCAACCGCTTCTCCGCCACCACCGCCACGGCACCCCGTTGCAGCGCATCGGGCACCAACGCATGCCCATCGCGCTGATGACCTTTCCAGGTGCAAAACACAGAACCGGGAGCGACGCGGCGGGTATCATAGGCCAACGAGGAGATCTCGGCCTGCTTCGCCCCTTCCCAGGAGCGGACCTTCACGCCGTCCATCACCTCGGTCAGTTTCACGGGGCCACCTTGCGAGCCACCACCGCCGTGCGGTTTAGGTTGAGCTGCTCGGCCACGTGAGTGGCGATCTCGCGGAAGGCCGGGCCAGCCACCTGGCCGCCGTAATACTTTTTCCCCTTGGGATGATCGACCAGGATCGAGACGACGAACTCCGGTTTTTCTGCGGGAAGATATCCAATAAAGGAGGATCGGTACTGTTTGACGTACCCCTGCGGAGTGTATTTTTGAGCCGTGCCGGTCTTGCCGGCGACCCCAAAGCCCGGCACCTGGGCTTCCTTGGCGGTTCCCTGGTCGGCCACCACCCCGCAGAGCGCCTCGGTCACTTGCTTGGCCACCTCCGGACGGACGACTTGGCAGACCACCTTGGGTAAAAACTGCATCACCACCCGGTTGTCCCGGTTGACCACCGCCTTGATCAGGCGCGGTTCCATCCGTTTCCCACCATTGGCGATGGCAGCGTAAGCCAAGGCCAATTGGAGGTTGGTCACGGCAACCTCGTAACCCATGGGGAAGCGGGTCAGGGAAACCTTGGTCCATTTTTTCAAGGGATGCAGCCGGCCGGGACTTTCCCCGGCTAGGGCACCCTCCCCTTTTTGCGCCTTGGCCCCGAAGCCAAAGAGCCGCCCGTAATGGTGAAGTTTCTCCTCGCCCAGCAGCACGGCTAGCTTGGCCATGCCGATATTGCTCGATTTGGCGGTGATTTCACGGAGGGTCAGCAACCCATAAGGCTCGTGATCGGTGAGGGTCTCGCCCGCCATGAACATTTTGCCGTTTTCGCAGAAAAAGGTGCTGTCCAGATCGGCCACCCCCTCGTTGAGTCCGGCGGCCAAGGTGACGATCTTGAAGGTGGAACCGGGCTCGAACGCATCGGCGAGGGTGCGTTCCTTCATCGCCTCGGGTTGGAAGGTGTCGCGGTGGTTGGGATCAAACGTTGGACGGCTGACCATCGCCAGAATTTCCCCGGTGGCCGGGCGGACAATGAGGATATGCAGGTTGTCGGGCTGGTGCTGCTCGACGATCTTGTTGGCTTCCCGCTCGGCGATGTGCTGAACGCCCTGGTCGATCGTGAGGACCACGTGGTAGCCATCGCGGGCCGGGCGGTCGGATAGGCGGAAATAGGGAATTTCCCGGCGCTTGGCGTCGCGGATGATCCGGCGCTCCCCGGGCATGCCCTTGAGGTATCGGTCCATCGCTTGCTCAATGCCGGCCTCACCGGTCTCGAAGCTGACGGTCCGGTCAGAGCCGACGGTCATATCGCGCAGGTTGACGAAGCCGAGGACCTGGGAGGTTTCCGACCCGTTGGGATAATCGCGAACGGTTTTTCGCTCCAAACGGATCGAGCGGAGTTGGGCGGCACGAAGTTTGCCCTCCAGTTCCGTGCTCACCGAGTCGGCGATCTTTTGATACCGGTGATTCGGGTCAATCTGACCGCGCAGCCATCCGGCCGAAACGCCCAGGAGCGTGGCGAGGACGGGCAGCTCCTGCGGACGTTCGGCGAGAATTTTTCCGTCGAGCCGCACTTCGATCCGCGGGACGCTCTGGGCGAGGACCCGGCCGCTGGCGTCGAGGATCGAGCCGCGCTGGGCCGGCACCGGTTCCCCGCTGGTGTGGAGGCGGATCGCCTCCTCCCGGTACTCCTGCTGTTTGACGAGCTGGAGGTAGATCAGGCGGGCGGAGACGGCGGTGAAGGCCACGGCTAGGCCAACGGTGACGGTGATGATCCGGGCGCGGGGATTCACCGGCCGAGCTCCCGGATAAGTTCCGCCGAGGGCGACGAGCGGCGGGTCGGCGCCTCCACCACTTCGCACTGGCTGGTGCTGATCAGCCCAAGTTTCATTTCGCCGGAGCGCTCGGCAAGATGGCGGGGGGAACGGAGCTTCTCGGCCTGGAGCCGGGCCGATTTCACGAGGTCGTCGAGCCGGGCGTGCGCCGTCTCGAGTTTCTTCAGCTCGGTGGCGGCGCGGATATTGGTGACGTGCAGGAGGACGAAGACCACGACCAGCGAGGTGGTCACGC
>VHDM01000082.1 GCA_016876055.1 Verrucomicrobiota bacterium | reverse complement strand
CAGCGCCACCCGGTCATGTTGAAGGCCTTGCTGACGGTGTGGAGCTCCAGCCCCACCTCCTTGGCTCCCGGAACGGACAGGAAGCTGAGCGGCTTACCTTCAAAAATGAGCGCGGTGTAGGCAGCGTCGTGGATGACGACGATCTCTTCACGCTGCGCGAACGCCACCACTTGCCGGAAAAACTCCGGACTGGCCGAGGCCCCCGTGGGATTGTTGGGGTAATTGAGGACGAGGACCTTGGCCTTGTCCAAGACCTTCCGGGGAATGGCGTCGAGCCGGGGGAGAAATTTGTTTTCCGCGGTGAGGGGTAGGGAATGCACGATCCCCCCGTAGTACGCGGCGTGGGTGCCGAAGACGGGATAACCCGGGTTGGTCATGAGGACGATGTCCCCTGGATCGATCAGGGCGGCTGGCAGGATGGCCAGGGCGGCCTTGCTGCCGATGGAATGGCAGATTTCCTTGTCGGGGTCGACCGGTACCCCGAAAATTTCCTTCATATACCGGGCCGCAGCCGCGCGGAGGCGAGGGCCGCCGTTGTCCGCGTACCCGCGATTCTCCGCCTTAGCCGCTTCCAGGGAGAGGGTATTGACCACTTTGGCGTCCGCCATGGAATCGGGCTCGCCCACGCCGAAGTCCAGAAGTTCTCTGCCGGGATGAGCCGCAAGGGCAGCCCGTTTGGCCTGCTTGATGCGTTCAAATTTGTAGATCGGCGCCTCCTTGTGGCCGTAGCCAGGGCCGCCAATCCGTTGGGCGAAGAGGTTGTGAAGGTAGGTCATATTTTTGTAAGATTCGGCAGGTGTGAAGATTACGACAAAAATCCCTTTAATGCAAAAGGCCAGCCGAGCCTGGAAGAAAAAGGGTCTGCAGGTGGCTTTGGTTCCGACGATGGGGGCTCTGCATGAGGGCCATCTGGCCCTGATCCGGCGAGCCAAGACCTTGGCGGATCGGGTGGTGGTCAGCGCTTATGTGAACCCAACCCAGTTTAACTCGAAGGCCGACCTGCGGAAATATCCGCAAAGCCCGCGCCACGATGCGGCCTTGGCCGGCCGGGCGGGGGCGGACGTTCTTTTTCGGCCAGGAAATCTGTACGCCCAAGACGCCTCGACGTGGGTGGAAGAGACGGATTGTTCGCGGGGACGGTGCGGGGATCGTCGTCCGGGCCACTTTCGCGGGGTGGCCACGGTCGTGACCAAATTGTTCAACTTGGTGCAACCAGATGTGGCGGTCTTTGGACACAAAGATCGGCAACAGTGCGAAGTCATCGAGAGGATTGTGCGGGATCTCTTTCTGCCGGTACGGATTGTGTGTCATCCGGTGGTACGGGAGCGGGACGGGCTGCCACAGAGCACGCGCAACCGGAGGTTGAGCCCAGCCCAACGCGGGGTAGCCGGACAGTGGTCGCGGATCTTGGCGAAGGCTGCCCGGATGGGGAAAGGCCGGGCGGACGCAGCCTACCGCCAAGGGGTGAAAAGGATGCCCGGACTCAGGTCCGAATATGCGGAGACTTCGGGCGGGCATCTTCATGTCGCCGCCCGGATCGGTTCGGTGCGGCTGATCGATCATCGGCCTTTGGGGAGGCGTCGTTGAGTCGGGTGGTTTTTCTTTTCCTGCTGCTGGTGGGCGCCGGATTCGCCAATGAGAACTGGGAGGTGGCACGGATCGGGCGGGTCGACTATGTCACCCTGGAGTCCTTCCGGAAGTTTTATGGGCTGAAGGGGCCAGCGGTTGTCGATCCGGAGAAGTCCTTTGACCTGACCTCACCCCAAGGGTCGATGAATCTGAAGGTGGACAGCCGCGAGATGCGCTGGAAAGGGGCGAGGTACTGGTTGAGCCACGCGGTGCGGCAGTCGGAGGGAATCACCCTGATTCCGCGCGTCGATCTGGTGAAAACCTTCGATCCGCTGCTTCGTCCCAATGTGGAGATAGCGAAACGTCCGGTGCTTGGGGTGGTGGTGGATCCGGGCCATGGCGGAGGGGATTACGGCACCCGCGCGGCCCGGGGCCTGAGTGAAAAGGTGGCCAACACCGATGTTTCGAAACGATTGGTCCGGATGCTGGAGGGAGCCGGGATCCCGACCGTGCTGACCCGGACCAAGGACCGTTATGTCGACCACGGCGTGCGGGCGGCGTTGGCCGATGACCGGCCCGGGTACATTTTTGTGAGTATTCATTTCAATGAGGATTCCAGCCGAGAAACGACCGGCTGGGAGACCTTCTGTCTTTCCCCGCAGCATGCGCCTTCAACCTCCTCCGGGGGCACCCTCCGGGGCGATGAACGACAGGCCTGGCCCGGCAACGAGTTTGATCACCATAACTTTTTACTTACCCAGGCGATCCACAGGGCGGCGGTTTTGGCCAAGTCCAATGCCCCTTCCGACCGGGGTCTCAAACGGGCGCGCTTCAAGGTTTTGCGGCTGGCACGGGCCCCTGCGGTCTTGGTGGAAGGGGGATTCATGTCGAACCCGCGGGAAGCGGCCCTTTTAAAAACAGAAAGTTACCGGGAACAAGTGGCCCGCTGGGTATTTGAGGGAATTCTGGCCTATCGCCGATCCCAGGAATCGCCGGAAGGGAGTGCACGCCTCGAAGTGGCGACCGCTGGCTCCGCGGGTACGAATCCGCCCGCGACAACCTTGGAGGCGGTTCCCGGTTTTCGTGCCAGCTCCAATCCGCCAGTGGCGGTCCGTCCGGGGATTGACCCCGCAAAACGACCGGCCGCCTCCAAGGAGCTGGAAGTGCGCAAAGCCGTGGCGGTCGAGCCCGAGGTGCGAAAAGCGCTACCGGTGGAACCAAGGAAAGGAGAATAAGGCCATGCCCCTGGGAGTGTTTGATTCGGGAATCGGGGGACTGACCGTGGTGCGGGCTCTCCGGGCCGCCTTCCCGCAACGCGATATTTTATATGTGGGGGACACGGCGCGGGTTCCCTACGGGAACAAATCCGCGGAGACGGTGCAGACCTACAGTCGGGAGATCGCGGATTTTCTGGAGCAAAAGGGCGCCGAAAGGATTGTGGCGGCCTGCAATACGGCCTCGGCTCTGGCGGTGGAGTCGCTGGCCAAAACGCATCACCTCCCGATTCATGGAATGATCGAGTCAGGGGTGGCGGCGGCTTTGGCCGCCGGGGAGGGGCCGGTCGGGGTCATTGGCACATCGGCTACCATTGCGAGTGGCGCCTACCAAAAGGCCCTGATGAGAGCCCGGCCGGGGACGAAGGTCGTGGCCCAGGCCACGCCCTTGTTGGTGCCATTGGTGGAGGAGGGTTGGCTGGATGGTGAGGTGACGGAAAAGGTCGTGCGCCAATATCTGGAGCTCCTTATCAGGGAGAGAATCAGGGTTTTGGTCTTGGCCTGCACGCATTATCCGTTGTTGAAGGGAGTGTTGGGGAAGGTTTTGGGTCCCGGGGTCAAGCTGGTTGACTCGTCCGAGGCTTGTGCGGAGGCGTTAAAAGCATCGGAAATCCGTCGAAAAGAAAAAGGGGAGCTGAAGATTTTTCTTACCGATGAGCCCGGGCCTTTTTTGGGGCGAGTGGAAAGTTTTTTGGGAAAAGGTGCGGTTGCGTCGATCGAGCGAATCCATCTACCGCATGGCTGAATTGAAGATGGGAAATGGAAAATCGGAGAGGGGTTGGCTGGGTAACGGGTTTCGGGTTACGCGTAATAAGGAACGCGCCACCCGCAACCGCGAAGCACGCGGTTATTCTTCAAACGCCGAATTCCATGCCGGCGGGATGCGGAGGGAAAGCAGTTCGGTTTCGCCGGAGGTGCGGCGGATTTTGAACCGCAGGGGCTCCCGTTTCTGGGCGGCGGCTTCACGCTCCCGACGATAGCGCTCGGCAAACTCGTTCAGCGAGGTGCCGACCGGCTGGCCGGCCATCTGCAAAAGGACGTCTCCGCCGCGGAAGGCGGATTTCTCCCCACGTCCGTCTTTGAGGACGGTGAGGACGCGGAGGGCGTCCTGCCCGGCAACGATGCAGAGGCCGTCGGGGAAATCGATGGGCTCGACCGGAGGTGGGGAGACGCCCGGGGAAGGTTCCAGAACGATGCGAAGGTTGGCAGGCTCAGCGGTTTCGAAACCCCGGCGGAACTCGATTGGATCCGTCCAGACCGTTTCGTAGGCGCGCTGGAGCATTTTGCGTTCCGTTTCGGTCATCAGACCCTTGGTGGTCACCTTGGGGATCTCGCGGGAGAAGGCGTTTTCATCAATCCCACGGCGGTTTTTATCCTCTCCTTCAGCGATGGTGGCGGGGCGGAAGACGGTTCGCAGGACGGTGCCGGCGGGCAACACCTTGTCGGCGGCGATCAGAATATCTTGGGAAACGATGACCCGGCCGTTGATGGTTTCAAGGGGGAAGGATAGACCGAGCGGGGGATTCATTTTAGGATCCCATTCGCCAGCCGGGGCGGGGACTTGGCCGAGCAGGAGGATGCCCAGCAGGAGGAAGAGCGGCTTGGGAGCGGGGGTCATTCATGGTAGGTTACGGGGATTGACGGGGGCGTCACGGTTTCGATTCAAACCGGAAGCGACCTGCGGCAAGCCGAGGGCCCGGATTGGTTGGCCTCGTTAAAAAGCCGATCCAAAAATTAAAAGCTAACGAAGAGTTGGCTCTCGCGGCCTAAACAGCCGTGACGCCGCCCCCTCGACCCCGGCTAGGGGGGAGCGGCGTGTTGGCCGGGCCGGGGAAAAGGTGAGCGACCGACCTTTTCCCCGGAACCAACGTGGTGGCTACGGACGACGGGCCGGTGGCAGGGCAACCGTCATCCCGACAATCAACCTGCCAACAAGCTTGTAGATGCGGGTGGTATCTGGTTTGAAGACGTGGGTTCAACTCCCACCGCCTCCATATTAATTGGC
>VHDM01000081.1 GCA_016876055.1 Verrucomicrobiota bacterium | reverse complement strand
GCACGGGGATTTGTCACCAAGACAGGCCTGATGCTGGGGATCGGGGAGCGGGATGAGGAGATTGAGGAGACCTTGCAGGATCTGGCCGAGGAGAAGGTGGATATTTTGACGCTGGGACAGTATTTGCGGCCGACGCAGAAGCATCTGCCGATCGACCGGTGGGTGACGCCGGAGGAGTTTGTCCGTTGGAAAGAAAGGGCCCTGGGTTTGGGTTTTGGGGTGTGTGAGAGCGGGCCGCTGGTGAGAAGCTCATACCATGCGGATGAGCAGTCCGCCCGCTATACAAGCGCAGATGCGACAACCGCCCGCAGAGGGGTTTGACCAGAGTTAAGATTCAGAAGGCGCGGGAGGGGGCTAGAAGTCCGGTTGAACAGAGCCCAACGAAGGGCAGTCTAAATTTGCATGAAGAGGGTGCCCCAAATTCTAACCAGCCTTGGGATCCTGCTGCTCGTCGGCGGTTGGTGGGTGGGGTATCGTGGGGATATGGCCATGGCAAAAAAAATCGAGCGAAAAAGCGTGGAGGTGCGGTTGCTTGACGAAAGCCCAAATCCAAATGCGGGCAGCGGAAAAAACGCACCCGGATTTGTAGTGCCGGCGGTGGAGAGGTCGGACAAGGAGTGGGCGAACCGGCTGACAATGGAACAGCTACGGATCGGGAGAGCCCACGGCACGGAGCGGGCGTTTTGCGGGGTCTTTCACGACACCAAGAAAAACGGGGTCTACTTCTGTGCCGGGTGCGGGCTGCCGTTGTTCAAGTCGGACCACAAGTTTGATTCCGGCACCGGCTGGCCGAGCTTCTTCCAGCCTTTCGCGGAGGAGAATATCGGGGAGACCACGGACAACTCCTACGGGATGAGCCGGACCGAGGTGCACTGTGTGCGGTGCGGGACGCACCTCGGACATGTTTTCCCGGACGGGCCGAAGCCATCGGGGCTGAGGTACTGCATCAACTCGGCGGTATTGAATTTTCAGGAGTCGGGCCCGGAGCCCAAAACAGCCACATTATTACTGGGGGCGGGATGTTTTTGGGGCGTGCAGGCGGCGTTTGATGAGCTGCCGGGGGTGACGAAGACGGAGGTGGGTTATGCCGGTGGGTGGACGAAGAATCCGACCTACAAGGAAGTGTGCGGCGATGGGACGGGGCATGCCGAGGTGGTGAAAGTGGAGTATGACCCGTCCAAGGTGAGCACGGAGAAAGTACTGGAGTATTTCTTCAAGATCCATGATCCGACGACGTTGAATCGGCAGGGGCCGGATGTGGGGGATCAGTACCGTTCAGCGATTTATTTCACGCGACCGGAGCAAGAGTCGGGCGCGCGGAGGGTGATGGGGAGGCTGACCGAAGCAAAAAAATTTCCGCGGCCGATTGTGACGCAGGTGGACTTGGCAGGACCGTACACGCCGGCGGAAGATTATCATCAGAAGTATCATGCCAAACACGGTGGAGGTTGTGCGCTGCCTCGCTGAGCCCAGTGGCCAACGAGCGGGCGTGCTCCCTCGATGGGGACAGCGACGGCCCCCCAACGAAGGGTGTCGGCCCTTCCTGCCGGGCCGCATCCAATTTCGCAGACACCCCCTACCGAAGGGGGCGATTTTGAGGTAATCTGAGGAATGCCTGCCAAGGCCAGCTTGCCGGCCGGACCGGACGCCTCGGGACACTTTGGTGTCTACGGGGGAAGGTACGTTCCGGAGACCTTGGTGGCACCCCTGGAGGAGTTGGCGCGGGAATTTGAAAAAGCGCGGAAAGATCCTGGCTTCCAGCATGAGCTTCAGGAGATGCGGCGGGACTTCACTGGCCGACCCACGCCGCTTTATTTTGCCGCGCGGCTGACGGAGCAGTTGGGCGGGGCCAAGATCTACCTCAAGCGGGAGGACCTTCTTCATACCGGGGCTCATAAAATCAACAATGCGCTCGGGCAAGTCCTGCTGGCCCGGCGGATGGGTAAAAAGCGGATCATTGCAGAAACCGGGGCGGGGCAGCACGGTGTGGCCACGGCCACCATGGCGGCGCGGTATGGAATGGAGTGCATCATCTACATGGGGCAGGAGGATATGCGCCGGCAGGCTTTGAACGTCACCCGGATGCGGCTCTTGGGCGCCCAGGTGGTGGCGGTGACGGCGGGCCAGAGAACGCTGAAGGAGGCTGTCAACGAGGCGATGCGCGACTGGGTGACCCATGTCCGCACCACCCACTATGTGCTCGGAACGGCCTACGGAGCCCATCCGTATCCCTATATGGTGAGGGAGTTTCACCGGGTGATGGGGGAGGAGGCGCGGGCGCAGCTCATGCAACGGGAGGAAAAGCTGCCCGACGTGGTTTGTGCCTGCCTGGGAGGTGGCAGCAACGCAATCGGCATTTTCTATGCCTTCTTGGAGGAACCAGGCGTGCGTTTGGTAGGGGTGGAGGCGGGAGGAGAGGGGATCAAGCCGGGCCGGCATGCGGCCCGATTTCAAGGAGGCAAACTGGGGGTCCTGCAGGGATCGAAATCCTTTCTGCTGCAGAATGCGGACGGGCAGATTGAGCTGACCCACTCCGTCTCGGCCGGATTGGACTATGCGGCCGTGGGGCCGGAGCATTGTCACCTGAGGGAATTGGGCCGGGCGGAATACACCTATGCGACCGACGACGAGGCGCTGGACGCATTTTCAACCTTGGGAAAAGTGGAGGGGATTTTGCCTGCCCTGGAGACGGCCCACGGGGTGGCCTTCGCGATGAAGGAAGCGCCCAAATTAAACAAGGATCAGATCATTTTGGTCAATTTATCCGGGCGGGGGGACAAGGACGTGGACGAAGCCGCGAAGTATCTGCTGCGAGGTTAGGTTTTTCCAACGACCCGCGGCCCAGAGGGGGTGGGGCTCCCAAACCCTTGGCTGTGTCAATTCCAAGAGGAAAAAACTTGAAGAGCAGATTTGAGGAAACAAAGTGGGGTCATGAATAAAGAACAGCTTCAATTCCTCAGCAACCTGTGCTTTGCGTTAGGGTTCCTCTCCGTGATCGGTTCCGTGTTGATCTGGTTCTCGGCAGGCGGTCAGTTTGGAGCCCCGGGCATTGGTGACGTGTTGGCGGAGGCCAAGCGGGCCTATGCGGAGCGATTCGGCATCTTTGTGGGCCTCTGGGCGCCGACCTTCTTTGCTTTATCGAGCCGTCTGCATCATTACGCCGAAAAGAAGTAAGTAAAAAGCCTTTTGGCCGCCGGCTGACCGAGAGCCGTTTTCCCGAAGGCAAAGAGACCAAGGGCGGGCCGGGCGCGCGACGGCCAAGCCGCGCTTAGCAGCGGGTGGCGCGGGCGGAGGGGGGAAGGAAGCGGGCGACCGTCAGGCCGCCGTTATCGGCGGAGAGGATCTGCACATCCACTTCATCCAGCCCGCCCTTGCGGAGGGCAGCGGCCATGGCATTCCCGACGGCTTTCTCGGACTTTTGGCAGATCGCTAGAACCGTGGGGCCGGCGCCGCTGAGGAACGCGCCGAGGGCGCCCGCCCGTTCCGCGGCTTCAATTGCTGCTTCCAGCCCCGGCACGAGGGCAGCCCGGTGGGGCTGATGGAGGCGGTCGTGGAAAGCACCGCGAGCCTCTTCATATTTTCGTTCCATAAACGCGGCGGTGATGCGGGAGGCGTTGCGGAGATTGTTGACGGCATCCTGCAGGGAGACGCTCGGGGGGAGGATGGAGCGGGCGGTGCGGGTGGAGGTTTCGATGCGAGGGACGGCTGCAACAAACTTGAGCCGGGAGGAGACCCGAACACGGGCGGCCTGACCCCCGCCACAGACCACAAACCCGCCGAGGGCGGCTGCCGTGATGTTTTCAGGATGACCTTCCAAACGAGAGGCGATCTGAATCAGCCAATCCAGATCGAGCGACTTACGATTGACTTTATCCAAGGCGGCCAGCATCCCCAGGCGGATCGTGGCACTGCTGCCGAGTCCCCGGGCGGGCGGGACACTGCCGCGGACGACGAGTTTATAGGGCTTGAGGGGCAGGTTTCGGGCCTTGTGGTACGCCTCCAGAATCTCCTGGGCAAAGGGATCGGGCCTCTCAGGAGCGCCGGGCTCGATGGCGATGTAGTTGTAGAGCTCAAGGGCCAGGCCGAGGGCATCGAAGCCAGGACCGAGGTTGGCGGTGGTGGCCGGAACCCGGATCCAGAAAGGGAGGTGAAGGTGGGGGGACTTCATGGGAGACGGAAGAATTTTTCCGCCGCTTGGGTCGTGGCGCGAGCCGTTTCTTCAAGGCTGAGGCCACGGAGGGCAGCGATCTTTTCAGCCACCCGACGGGTGTGGGCGGGTTCACAGCGCTTGCCCCGGTCGGGATCCGGGGCGAGGTAGGGGCAGTCGGTCTCGACGAAGAAGGAACCCAGGGGGACACCCTTGGCGACCTCCTGGACGGTCTTGGCGTTCTTGAAGGTGACTATGCCGGTAAAGGAGAGGGAGTGGCCGAGTCCGATGATCTGGCGGGCCTGCTCGGCATCGCCGGAGAAGCAGTGAAAGACACCCCTGAGTCTCCCGGTGTAGGGTTGGAGAGTGTTGAGGGTGTCCCGCCAGCTATCCCGCTGGTGGATGACAACATTGAGGCCGAGTTTGACGGCGAGATCGAGCTGTTCCTGGAAAAAAATGGATTGGCGGTTTTTGACATCGGCATCGGCCAGGGCGGCGGATTCCGTTCCCGGGGCCGTGGTGCCAATGCTGGCCATGGTGTTGGCAAAGGCCGCCTCTTTGGAGCTGGGCAGAGTGTGGTAGTCGAAACCGCACTCCCCGATGGCAGCGACCTTGGGATGTTCGGCTAGCTTCTCAAGCTGGGAAACGGCGTCGTCGGGAACTGTGGTCACCTCGTTGGGGTGGATGCCAATCGTGGCGTAGACCTCGGGATGGTGGTCGGCCAAGGCAAGGGCGGCACGGCTGGTTTCGAGGTTGGTACCGATGGCGATCAGGCGGGTGACACC
>VHDM01000080.1 GCA_016876055.1 Verrucomicrobiota bacterium | reverse complement strand
TTGGGTGACGGGGTATGGGCCGGGGAAGGCGGTGACCGTTTGGTTGCCCGGGGGAATTCCCCGTCGTCCCGAGGCCTTAAGAATCTTCTTTGGTCGCTGGGAAATTCCGGTTCCTCCGTCCTAAAGAGCTGGGGGGAGGGACGGGCCTAGGCCCGTCCCCGGTTTTTGCGCAAAAAGGCTGAATAAGTGGGCACGGAATTCTTGAAGAAGGGGTTGGAAATCAGCACTCTGCAGTTTCGATGATCCCCCGATATTCCCGCCCGGCCATGGCCGGAATCTGGACCGAGGAAGCCAAACTTCGGCGCTGGCTGGAGATTGAAGTCCTCGCCTGCGAGGGCATGGCCCGAAAAAAAGTCATCCCTGCCAAGGATGCCCGCACGATTCGCAAGCGGGCCAAGTTCCATCTGCGCCAGGTTCAGAAAAACGAGGCCCGCACCCGGCACGATGTCCTCGCCTTTCTTGAGGAGGTGGCCTCCCACGTCGGCCCGGCGGGACGTTGGATCCATCAAGGACTGACCTCCTCCGACATTCTCGACACCACCCTGGCTTGGCAGTTGCGGGATGCCGCCGACCTGCTGATCGAGGGAGTCCGCAAGGTGAAGGTCGCCGCCGCCAAACGGGCCCGCGAACACCGGGGCCTGATGGTGATCGGTCGCACCCATGGGATCCACGCCGAGCCCACCAGCCACGGGATCCGGATGGCCCTTTTGCATGACGAATTTCGCCGGGCCGAGGAACGGCTGAGGGCCGCCAAGGGGGAAGTGGCCGTGGGAAAAATCTCCGGAGCGGTGGGCACGTATGCGCATCTGGACCCAGCCATTGAAGCCTATGTCTGCGGAAAACTGGGACTCAAACCCGGAGCGGCCACGCAGGTGGTGCCGCGGGACCGGCATGCGGCTTTTGCGTTGGCCCTGTCTTTGGTGGCCGCCAGTGCCGAGCGTTGGGCGACGGAGTTCCGGCACCTGCAAAGGACTGAGGTGGGGGAAGTGGAGGAGAGTTTTGCCAAGGGACAAAAGGGCAGCAGTGCCATGCCCCACAAGCGCAACCCGATCCATGCCGAGCGGATCTGCGGGCTCGCTCGCATCGTCCGTGGACATGCCCTGGCCGCCTTGGAAAATGTCGCCCTTTGGCATGAGCGGGATATTTCCCACAGCTCGGCCGAACGGGTTTTGTTCCCGGACGCCACCATCCTGCTCGACTTCATTCTCGGTGAACTGGAGTCGTTGGTGGCGGGGCATCAGGTTTTTCCCCGGCGGATGCTGGCCAACCTCCGCTCCTCCCAAGGCCTCTGGGCCTCGCAAGGGGCTTTGCTCGCCCTGACCCGGGCCGGTTGGGAGCGTCGCAAGGCGTACGAGTCCATCCAGCGACACGCCATGGATGCCTGGCAGCGCGGGGGTGCCGATTTTCCAACCCGGTTGCAGCTCGATCCGGAACTGTCCCGGAAGATCGGCTCCAAAGGGCTGCGCGAAGCGGTGGATGCCAAACGGCATCTCCGGCACGAAGCCTTGATCTACAAGAGGTGCGGTCTTTGAGATGAAGGCGGTCGTTACGGTCACCTTAAAGCCTTCCATTCTCGACCCGCAGGGGGAAGCGGTTCTGCATGCCGTCAAAGGAATGGGTTTGCAGGAAGTGAAGTCGGTCCGGATCGGCAAGCACATCGAGCTGGAGATCGAGGGAGGGGACGAGAAAAAGCTCAAGGCCAAGCTGGAGGAGATTTCCCGGGAACTGCTCAGCAACCCGGTGATGGAAAACTTTCATCTGGATTTGCGGGCCGGCGGATGAGGTTTGCGGTCGTCCAGTTTCCCGGATCCAACTGCGATCAAGACTGCGTGCACGCCCTGCGGGGGCTCGGGCAGGAGGCCCGGTTGGTTTGGCACCACGAGACCCGGTTGGATCCCGACGAAGGAGTGATCCTGCCCGGGGGGTTTTCCTATGGGGATTATCTTCGCTGCGGGGCGATTGCGCGTTTTTCGCCGATGATGCAGTCGGTCAAGGCGGCGGCGGAGCGGGGCCAGGTGGTGGTGGGCATCTGCAACGGATTTCAGATCTTGTGTGAGGCCGGTCTTTTGCCCGGCGCGCTCACCCGGAATGAAGGTCTCCATTTTCGCTGTGAGCCCAGCCATCTTCGCGTGGAGTCTCCGGCCTCGCGCTTCACCTCCGGGTATGGGACCGGGCAGATGTTGCGGATCCCGATCGCGCATGGGGAAGGTTGCTACCGGGCGGAACCGAAGGTTCTGGAGGAGCTGGAGGCGCGGCAGCAGATTTTGTTCCGCTACTGCGATGCGGAGGGACGGGTGACCGCCGAAGCCAATCCAAACGGCTCGAGCCATAGTATCGCGGGCATTCGAAACCAGGCGGGCAACGTCCTGGGGATGATGCCGCATCCCGAGCGGGCCTGTGAGCCGGAGATGGGCGGTTTGGACGGCAAAGGGATTCTGCTGGGGGCGGCCGGCATCGGAAGATCGGCATGAAAGCGAAGGAGTTTGCCCTCAAGCTGGGCCTGACGGAGGAAGAGTTTGACCGGATTCAGAACGGTCTGGGCCGGGAACCGAACGAAACCGAGCTGGGGATGTTTTCGGTGATGTGGAGCGAGCACTGCTCCTACAAAAACACCCGCAAGGAACTGAGGAAGTTTCCCACCACCGGACCGGCGGTGCTGGTGAAAGCCGGAGAGGAAAACGCCGGGGTGGTGGATGCGGGGGACGGGCTGGCGTTGGCGTTCAAGATCGAGTCCCACAACCATCCCAGTGCGGTGGAGCCGTTTCAGGGGGCCGCCACGGGCGTGGGGGGAATTCTGCGTGACATCTTCACGATGGGAGCGCGGCCGGTGGCCTTCATGGATTCGCTCCGGTTTGGCCGACCCGACGCGCCGGGGGAGGCCGGTAAACGGACCCGTTCGCTCATCCACGGGGTGGTGGCGGGAATCTCCCATTATGGGAACTGCGTGGGAGTACCGACGGTGGGGGGCGAGTTGGTCTTCGACCCGGCTTATGAGGGCAATCCGCTGGTGAACGTGTTTTGCCTGGGAACCCTGCGCCACGACCAGATCCGGCGTGGGGCGGCGAAAGGGGTGGGGAACCCGGTGTTTTATGTGGGGGCCAAGACGGGAAGGGACGGGTTGGCCGGAGCCGCCTTTGCCTCGCGGGATCTGACGGAGGAAAGCAAAGCGGACCGTCCGGCCGTCCAGGTGGGGGACCCGTTTGTGGGGAAACTTTTGTTCGAAGCCTGCCTGGAACTTTACGCCCGCCCGGATCTGGTGGTGGGAGTGCAGGACATGGGCGCGGCGGGACTGACTTGCTCGACTTGCGAAACGGCCAGCCGGGGGGGCTCGGGGATTGAGATCGAGTTACGCAAGGTGCCGCAGCGGGAGACGGGGATGACTCCGTTTGAGACGCTGCTTTCCGAGTCACAGGAGCGGATGCTGATTATCGTCCGCAAGGGGCGGGAGCGGGAACTAAAGGAGATTTTTGCGAGATGGGGGCTGGATGCCGCCGAGATCGGCACCGTCACCGACACCGGACGAGTGGTGGTCATGGAAGGTGGAAAGGTGGTGGCGGACTTGCCGGCGCGGATGCTGGCGGACGATGCCCCGGTCTATGAACGGGCCGCCATGACCCCCGCTAAACTTGCGGAGAAACAGAAATACGATCTTGGAAAAATTCTGCCAGCCCAACCGAGAGTGAAGGAGGACTTGCTCAAGCTGGCCCGGTCTCCTGCCACCGGCTCCCGCCGCTGGGTGTGGAATCAGTACGATCACATGGTGGGTTTAAGGACGGTCGTGCGGCCGGGGTCGGACGCCGCGGTGCTGCGAGTGGAGAAACCCGGTGGCGGTTGGGTGCGGGTGGCCATGACGCTGGACGGGAATGGTCGCTGGTGTGCCCAGGATCCGCGGGAGGGCTCCAAGGCGTTGGTGGCGGAAGCGTGCCGGAACCTGGCCTGTGCCGGGGCCGTCCCACTGGGCCTCACCGACAACCTCAACTATGGAAACCCGCACGATCCGGAGCTCTTCTGGCAGTTGCGGGAGGGAGTGGAAGGGATGGCCGAAGCGTGTCGGGCCTTTGATCTGCCGGTGACCGGCGGAAATGTCAGTCTGTATAATCAATCGCCCTCGGGGCCGATTCATCCGACGCCGGTGGTAGGGGTGGTGGGGAAAGTGGACGAGGGGGTGAAGTTGGCTCCGGCGGTTTTCAGCACCGGCGGGGGAGAGGTGGTCTTGCTAGGCACAACCGCCTCGGGTGGGTTGGGAGCCTCCCTTTACCTGCAGGAAGTTCACGGAGTTATCGCGGGAAAGTTGGCGGCGGTGGATCTGGTCTCCGAAAAGAAGCTCCATGCTGTGACGAGGATGGTGTTGGCGCAGCCGGGTGTGCGGGCCGTGCATGACGTGGGGGAGGGAGGAATTCTCTGGGCACTGGCGGAGATGACCTTTGGGGAAGGTTCGGCGGGCGGTGAATTCAGGGTGCCTTGTGGAAAGGAAAGGCCTGAGGAGGCGTTGTTTGGAGAAGGGGCGGGGCGAATTCTGGTGGAGTTGGACGAAACTTCGATGCCTACCGTGGAAAATCTAGCCAAGGAGGGCGGCGTGGAACTCACCCACCTGGGCCGGACGGGAGGAAAAGATCTGCAGGTCACCGTACATGGGGCCGAAATGATTTGGCCGGTGGCGGAATTGAGGGATGGATTTGAAAAATCCCTGCCCAAAGCTTTGGGGCCGTAGGCCGCGCTTCTCAAAGGAATTCCCCGTGGCTAGAAAGGAATCTTGAAGACTCCCTACCATCCCAAACACGAGTGCGGGGTCTTCGGGGTGTACGGGCATCCCAACGCGGCGGAACTGACCTACTACGGCCTCTACGCCCTGCAGCACCGGGGACAGGAAAGCGCCGGGATCGTGACCGCCCGGGAGGAGGGTTCCCCTTTCCGCATCCGGCGGGGAATGGGGCTCGTCGGACAGGTTTTTAGCGAGCAGGACTTGAAAGACCTTACGGGAACCCGGGCGATTGGGCACGTGCGTTACTCCACGACCGGTGCGAGCACGATCAAGAATGCCCAGCCGATCACGGTGGAAACCCGGCGCGGTCAGGTTGCGATCGCCCACAACGGAAATCTCGTCAACGCGGGCCGACTCCGGGCGGAG
>VHDM01000079.1 GCA_016876055.1 Verrucomicrobiota bacterium | reverse complement strand
GCGATGTTTGCCGATGGGGAGGGTTTTCAGGAAGCCGCCGCCTTCCGCGGTTTTGCCAAACCTCTCGAGGTCAATCAGACCTTCTCGGTTGACTTCATCACCCCGATCCCGAAATCCAATGCCGGCACCACTGGCTCCATTGGCCTGACCTTGCGAAGCGGAAAAAAGGCGGAGGGACCGGCCGACTACAATGCCGGCGCCCGCTTTGAGCTCACCGCCCTTGAGGGCCAGGCCAACTATCAGATCTTCGACGGTTCTCAGCCTTCCGACTCGGGCCTGGCGGTCACCCCCGCAGGTTTTCGCGCCGAATTTACGCTGCAAACACCCGATACCTACAACCTCAAGCTTTATCCCCTGAGTGGAGGCAGTCCGGTGGAGCTCACCGGCAGAAAACTGGGTGGTAGCGCCGGGAGTCCGCTGGAAAGTTTTGCCATTTTTAACCGCGATTCGGAACAAAACGCGTTCTTTAACCGGCTGCGCCTCAACCCATAGCCGGAATTTCGAGGACCATCACATAGGGAGATCCCTCCCCGCCGGCCACCAGCATATGGGTTCCGGCCGGCAGCTGGACCTGCGTCAATCCGGCGGAGGGCCCCACCGACACCCCGCTCACCTCCGTGCCGAAAGGGCTCTGCTCATCCTTTAAAACCACCGCCCCGTTCTGGACCTCCAGGGAAAACTGCGCCGGCGCCAATCGTTGCGGAGGATTCTCCTCAATCAGCACCAACTCGGCCCCGGCAGGGACCGGGTTCGGACCCGGACCTCTGCCGAAAATCATCGGTAGTTCGTGTTCACTTCCCTGCTCCGACCAACGAACTTGGTCCCCGGTCCGCCAGCCCATCCGCAGGCCGATCTTTACGCCCGTCGGTGAAGGCGCAGACGGGGCCGGACCAGGACGCGCGGGTACTTGATCCTGGCCCGGACCACTGGCCACCGGGGCCAACGGCGCCGCCATTTTTTCCAAAGTGCTTTGATCCAGCTTTTCCATGGTCTTGCGCAGCCGCTGCGCCAACACCCGCGATACCACCGTCCCGGGATGGTCTTGCCCGTCAGAACGCTTGTCGGTCAGGTCGGCCAGAGTCATCCCGTACAGCCATACTTTGCCCTTGGCGGTGGCGGTGGCCGACCGGGGCAGATTTTGCAGCACCCCCATCTCCCCCACCACCTCCCCGGGTCCGGCTTTGCCCAGTTCGCTCGTGGCCCCGTTCGCCTCCCGCGTCAGTACCACTTGCCCACTCCGAATGATGTAAAATTTATCGCTGGGCTGGCCCTGGTGAAAAATGGTCGTCCCATCCCCAAACCCCACCGTAGCCTTGCGGATCTCGGCATTGACCATCTCCGTCCGGAGGTGGGACCAAATAAAGCGCGCGATCACCCCCAGGGAACATCCCACCACGATCGCCAGCACATTGGTCAAGAAATCACCACCCCAGTCGCAGCTTCGCCCGAAAATGGGTTGCATCATTTCCAGAGCGGCGCTCAACCCCGCCACCAGCAGCATACCCAGCGGCCAAAGCATCGGCCGGAAACCCAAAATCATCAGTGCCCCCAGCAGACTGTAGCCAACAAAATGGACGATCTTGTCGGCTTCGATCGCCACGCCCTGGTTGGCCATCAAGCTCCCGATCGTCGCGCAAACCATCCCCATCAGGGCGACCACGATCATCACACCCCGTGTCCGGGGTGGGATATCGAGGTAAGGAGTGGCACCAGTGCGCTTGGGGGGGGCGCTAGCCGGGGCACGGTGGTCCGGCGCCGCTCCCGGTCGCCCACCCGGCCGGGAAGGACTTCCGGGTTTCATCGCAATACCTTGGCCCAGCGCCTCAGTTCTCCCTCCACCAGACTCGGGCTAGGAGCGCCCACTACCGCTTGCCGGTTTTGCAGGGCCTTCCGGAGGCGGGCCGCAGGGGAATGAGCCTGCAGAACCCCGCTGACGGCCATCCACTGCCGCTCGGAGATTCCTTCCCAATCCTTTTCCTCTAATCGGTCGATCCGGGTGCCCTTCTCTTCGGCCTTCCGCACGGCCGCTCCCACCGCTTGATGGGCTTTCCGAAAAGGCAGGCCTTCCCGAACCAGCGCCTCCGCCACGTCCGTGGCCAAAAGTTCCGGAGCCGAGGCGGCATACAGGCACGCCCCCGCATCCACCTCGATGGATGCAATCGCCCGGGCCATCACCTCCAGAGAATTCCTCCAGGTGTCGGCCGCATCAAAAACCGCCTCCTTGTCTTCCTGTAAATCCCGGTTGTAGGTGAGCGGAAGTCCTTTGAGCACGGTCAGCAAAGAGACGAGGTGGCCGGTGAGCCGCCCACTCTTGCCCCGGACGAGTTCCGCCATGTCCGGATTTCGTTTCTGCGGCATCAGGCTCGAGCCGGTCGTAAAGGCCTCGCCGAATTTGAGAAAAGCGAATTCAGCAGAGGAAAAGAGAATCAAATCCTCCGCCAGCCGGGACAGATGGACTCCGCCCAACGCCACCGCCGCCAGGTATTCCACGAGGAAGTCCCGGTCGGAAACCGCGTCCATGGAATTCGCACTGAGTTCCCGGAATCGCAGCAGTTTCCGGGCGACGTTTCGGTCCAGTTTCAGGGTGCTACCCGCCAGTGCCCCGGCTCCCAGCGGCAAGACCTCGGCTCGCCGGGCGGCATCTTTCAATCTTCCCTTATCCCTTTCCAGCATCTCGACGTAGGCCAGCCAATGATGGGCAAGCAACACCGGCTGTCCCCGCTGTAGATGCGTGTACCCGGGCAGGATCACCTCCCGGTACTTCTGACCGACCCCCACCAGGGCTTTTTGCAGGGCGGTCATCCCGGCCAGGTCGCCTTGAATCGTCTCCCGCAACCAGAGCCGCAGGTCGGTGGCCACCTGATCGTTCCGACTCCGCCCGGTGTGGAGTTTGGCACCTGCCGGCACCCGCGCGGTAAGGGCCGCCTCGATGTTCATGTGCACATCCTCGAGCGACTCCTTCCACCGGAACTTGCCCTGGGCAATTTCTTTTTCGATTCGGTCTAGACCTTTCCGGATCGCCGCTGCCTCTTTTCGCGAAAGAATTCCCGCCTTCACCAGCACAGCCGCATGGGCCCGGCTGCCCTCGAGATCATGCCGCGCTAGCCGGCGGTCAAAATGCACCGATCGTCCAAACTTTTCCGCCACCGGATCCGGTGGGTGCCGGAATCTTCCCTTGCCGGCCGCCCTCATAAGGTGGCCCCGAGCTTGCGAATTTCCCGTGCCGACAACACCCGCCAAGCCCCGGGAACGAGGTTGCCAATCTCCAACTGGGCGATCCGCATTCGTTTCAACCTCTCCACGGTAAAACCGAGCTTCCGGAACATCAACCGGATCTGTCGCTTCATTCCCTGCCGCAGAATGATCCGCGCCTCCCGTCGCCCCAGGTACTCTGCCCGCTGCGCCTTGGCCATTCCTTCTTCCAACCGCACCCCCTTCTCCATCTGTCGCAACGCCTCCGGATCCGGGGCCCGGTCTAGCCACACCCGGTATTCTTTCTCCACGCTATGCCTCGGATGGGAGAGGTGTTGTGCGAGATCACCCTGGTTGGTGAGGAGCAGCAGGCCCTCGCTGTCGGCATCCAACCGGCCCACCGTAAACAGCCTTCCGAAATGCCGGGGCATCAGTTCGGTGATGATGGGCCGCCGATCCTGGGCCGCCGCGGTGCAAACCACTCCCCGCGGCTTGTGCAGGGCAATGACCACGCCTTGTGAGGCTCGGACCGGTTTTCCGTCCACCGTGACCTCAGCCCCGGGTGGTACCCGTTCTGATAAAGAAGTCACCTGTCTTCGGTTGATACGGACCCGGCCAGTGGTGATGAGTGCTTCTGTGCCGCGGCGCGAGCCCAGTCCGGCGGCGGCCAGAAATCGGTTGAGGCGCATCCCCTCCCCGGACGGGACGGGGTTCGAAGACATTATTCGGGCTTGGTTTTGGGCAGCCCGACAGGCTTGGAGCCGGCTTTCCACAAGCCGCGCTTTTTCAGCAGCGCCACGCGTTCACCACGCTTAAGGACGTTGCGCTTGGCGGCGGTCGCCCCGCCGGAACGAAGACTACGATGCAAGGACATCGATCTTTTATAACCAGACCTCTCTCAGCGGGCAATGGGGAAGGAGGGAAATCGCAATAGGGATTTCGCCCCCCCCACCCGCCCCTGGGCCAATCTTCCTTCGCCTCCGGCCTTGGCCCGTCCCGGGAGCCTCAAACTAGAATAGGGGGTTGGGGTAAGTGCCCTGCTGGTTGAGGGCCTTGAGGTAGCCCGCAACGATTGGTTTGTCCTCCGGGTAGGTCATCCCAGCCCACTTTTCCTGAGTCGGCAACACCTTGACACGGGCCCTCCCCTCCCCGATCCACCCTCCCACCGCGTTCGGAATCAAATACTCCGACTTTTCTGATTTCCCCTCCTGTTTCAGAAACCTCTCAAACCCCTCCTGCAGCATGGGAAAGATCGAGGCGTGGAAGCCCCAACAGTTCATCGAAACCGGATCCTCGCCGGGAAACTCCCCTGCCTTTCCGTCCTTGTTTTTCCCAACAACCTTCACCCCGTTTTTCTTAAGCTCAAAAAACTCCTCCACCCCCACCAGGTAACCATTGGCATCCCGCCGGCACACTCCCCGAGTCACCGCCCCATGATCGGACAGCGTCTGGTCCAACCGAAAGCCCGCCATCGCGAATTCGCCATTTTTGTGGCCTTCTTCCGACAACAGTTGCTTTTGCAAAAGCTGATACGACTCCCTCCCATAAAAATCATCTGCGTTGATCGCCACGAAAGGGCCGCGAATTACCTTCCCCGTCGCCAGGATCGCCTGGCCCGTTCCCCACGGCTTCTTCCGCCCCTCGGGGGCGGAAAACCCTTTGGGCAAATCGTGGAGTTCCTGAAACGCGTAGTCCACGTCGAGTTTTCCCTCGTAGCGTTTTCCGACCGCTTTCCGGAAATCCGTTTCCAGATCCTTGCGGATTAAAAATACCACCCGCCGAATCCCCGCCTGCTTTGCATCATAGACTGCATAGTCCAGTAAAACCTCTCCGGAAGGCCCCACCGGATCCAGCTGCTTCAAGCCCCCGTAACGGCTCCCCATCCCTGCCGCCATCACCAACAGCGAGACTGGTTGTTCCATCAGGAGAGGCTGGCAA
>VHDM01000078.1 GCA_016876055.1 Verrucomicrobiota bacterium | reverse complement strand
TGTCAGCGGTCGAGGGACTTTTACTGTGCTCCGCAGCATCTGCCGCGTCCTCGGCGGCGTCGGACGCTGCATCCGCAGCGATTGCATAGGTGTGGCAGTGGGCGCTAGGCACGGGCTCGGCGCGTCGGTCCGCTGCGCACGTGACCCAGCGCAGCTAACAAGTACCGACAGAGCGGTCAGAGCTATTACAGCGTGTCGCATGCAGAAGTGGCTACCGAATCAGTGTGGGCGGGCGCGGCGGAACAGCTGCTTCGCATCCATTCCCACGCCAAGGGGGCTGCGGCATAGCCGTGCCGGGGCTCAGACAGCTCTCGCCTGCTCCACGCGGCTGACGCCGCGCGTTCGCAGGCTCGAGAACTCGCCCAGCACAGGCATGCCGCAGCCCACACGCGGGGTGTGGTTCGGCCCGCCGATTGCGTCGGCGAGTTCGAGTTGCGTCTGTCAGAACACTGAGCAGCGCACCGAGGCCGCGTGAGTACCTACTTCAAACTCCCTCAAAAAACTGGATGCGTTACAGGGTTGCGTTGCGGATATGCGTTGCCATCGCTTCCACGCGCGCTCAGCCTGAGCACGGTCCCCAGTTGCCGAGCAAGACCGAGAGGTCCTGCGCGTTGACGATGCCGTCGGCGTTCAGGTCTGCCACCTGTCCCTCGCCTGTGCCGCCCCATGAACCGAGGAGAGTTGTGAGATCTGCCGCGTCGACGGAGCTGTTCAGATCGAGGTCGCCGACGCAGGGCGCCGTGTAGACGATCGCGCTCAGGTTGGCGACCTGCGTGCAGGGATCCTGACCGAACGAGAACAGGCTCCAGTTCGTCCCGTTGAAGAACGAGGCGTTGTTGGTGTAGAAGCCCATAGTCTGCGCATTGCATGTCGAGACCTGGAAGCCGAACTGCCCCACGAAGCTGAAGTTCTGGCACTTCACTGACCAACCGATGTTGTTGTAGCCACCGCGGGTGAGGATGGAGGGCAGCGGCACATCGATGGCGAAGAGGGTCGCGGACTCGGCCATTGGCGCCGCGGGAAGCGTGACGCCGGTGATCGTGGTTGAGTACAGGATGTCGCCCGACCCGAACACGAGCCGCGACGGGTCGCCGTCATTGAAGGTGATCACGAGGTCGGTCGTCCCGTCCGTCAGCGCATTGAAGGTCGCGAGGTTGAGCGTGATGCGTCCGAGTGCAACCGGCGCGCTGGAGCCCGTCCCGATCCAGCCGCTGTCGCCGTACTTGACGGTCGCCGCATTGGCCGCGTTGAACGGCGTGAAGAAACCGTTGTCGCTGCCGGCGTTGAAAACGATCGCCTGCGCGCATGCGCCTCCCGTGATGGCGAGGGAGGCAAGGAGCGAGAGGGTTGCTAGATGGGGAATCTGGACCCGTTGCATGACTGCAGAATAGCCCGACACCGCCCCGGAGCAAGACGAACGCGATCAAATCTGCGAAGCGAAATCGGTGATTAGGGAGCAAAACCCTGCAGGGGGGGGCCTGGCAAATTTACTTCCTCTTCGACTTGACTTTGCGGAACTGCGAGGCATCTTACGGTTGTTTCCGTCGATGCGCTTCGCTTCCCTAGCACGGCGCGTCTGACTTCCCTTTCAGGTCCTCCATTCCCTTAGGAGCACTTATGTCAAGCAACTCTTCCTCCATGCGCCTTGCATATTCCCTCGCGGCTGGCGCAGCCGCGGCCACGGCGCTGTCCGCTGCCGCCGATGTCATCTACTCAGGCCTCCAGAACCTGAGCATCGGCCAGTACAACTCGCTGAACCTCAATGTCGACAGCGACGCCTACGCCGATGTGCTGCTGAAGAACTATGTCTTCACCGGCGGCAACTACATGGGCGCGAGCGTCAACTTCTCCCCGGGCAACCTGGTGTCGTTCAATGTGGGCGGAGTCGCGTACGCCTCGGCGCTCTCCGCGGGCTTCCTGATCAACTCGGCGTCGGTCGGCCCGAGCTTCTTCGGCTCGATGGCCTACGGAGGCGCGAACCCGAACGCGCAGTTCAACAACGCGTCGAACAAGTACCTCGGCTTCTCGTTCGCGAGCGGCTCCAACCTGTTCTACGGCTGGGCGCGGGTGAGCGTGAACCAGGCGGCCGGCAGCTTCATCGTGCACGACTGGGCCTATGAGAACTCGGGGGGCGGCATCGCGGCCGGCGCCGTGCCCGCACCGGGCGCGCTCGGCCTGCTGGCGGTTGGAGCCTCCGGGCTCGGACTGCTCCGCGGCCGCAAGCGCTCCTGAGCGCCGTCGACTTCGGCACCGATTAAGTCGCGCACGCGCGGGACCGTGAAACTCGGACCGCGCGTGCGTGCGTTTGGGAGCGCCGCGCCGCATCCTGCCGATACGCACCCACCATGACTATCGACCGGATCGCGCATCCCAGCCTTCCCCGCCGCGTGCTTCTCATCGGATGGGACGCTGCGGATTGGCAGATCATTCGCCCCATGGTCGAACAGGGACTGATGCCGACGCTCGCGGGGTTCCTCGCGCGCGGCGCCGCGGGAAACCTGGCCACCACCCGGCCGATCCTGTCGCCGATCCTCTGGAACACGATCGCCACCGGGAAGCGGGCTGATGCCCATGGCGTGCTTGGATTCACCGAGCCCGACCCCGACAGCGGAGGGATCCGGACGACCGCGAGCACGAGCCGACGCGCGAAGGCGCTGTGGAACATCCTGACGCAGTGCGGCCTTCGGTCGAACATCGTCGGCTGGTACGCCTCGCATCCGGCCGAGCCGATCACCGGTGCGATGGTGTCGAACCAGACGGACTTCGCCAAGGGCGATGGTCCGCTCGCACCGCTGCCCCCGCGGTCGGTGCACCCCGCCGCACTGGCGGCGGAACTCGCCGAATGCCGCGTCCATCCCTCCGAGCTCGACGCCTCCGCGGTGCTGCCGTTCGTCCCCGATGCGGAGCGGGTGATAAAGCGCGAAGGCAACCGCATCGGGAAGCTCATGCACATGATCGCGCAGACGGCGAGCGTGCACGCGATGGCAACGCAGCTGATGTCGCGCGGCGACTGGGACTTCACCGCCGTTTACTACGAGGGCATCGATCGATTCGGCCACGAGTTCATGGAGTTCCACCCTCCGAGGATGGACGTGGTGCCGCAGGAGGACTTCGAGGCCTATCGGCACTGCATGGCGGGGATCTACCGCTTTCACGACATGATGCTCGAGAGCCTGCTCGCACTCGCGGGACCCGAGACCGCCGTGGTCATCGTGAGCGACCACGGCTACTGGAACGACCATCGACGGCCCGATCCACGCGAGGGCCGGGCTGGGCCCGTCGACTGGCACCGGCCGTTTGGAATCTTCGCGGCCGCCGGTCCAGGCATCCGCGCCCAGGCGCCGCTGCATGGTGGCTCGATCCTCGACATCACGCCGACGGTGCTGGCCCTTCTCGGACTGCCGGCGGGGCGCGACATGCCCGGGCGCGTGCTTGCCGAAGCGCTCGACGGATTCCCTTCGCAAGAGCGCATCGCCTCGTGGGAGGAGGTTCCCGGCGATAGCGGCATGCATCCCGCCGACCTGCGCATCGATCCCGCAGAGGCGAGCGCCGCTCTGGACCAGCTTGTTGCGCTGGGATACATCGCCGCTCCGGGCCAGGATGCACAGAAGTCGCGCCGCGACACGATCGCCGCCAACCAGATGCAGCTCGCGCAGTCGCTCGCTGACGCCATGGCCTTCCAGAAGGCGGTCGGAGTGATCGACGCGCTGGAGGCAGAGTTCCGCGCGTCCCCACTTGTGCGGCTGCTGCGGGCGCAGTGCTTGCACGGCTTGCGCGACTTCGCCGGCGTGCGCGCCGAGCTGGAATCGCTCGGCGGCGAGGACGCCATCGGTCTGCCCGCCACGCTGCTGCTGGCGGCCGCGCAACTCGCCGAGGGCGATGCAGGCGGAGCGCTGGCGCGCCTCCAAGCGGCTGGCGATGCCCGCACCTCGGGCACCGATGTTCGCATGCTCCGCGCGCGATGCCACGCGGCGCTGGGCGCGCATCCTGAAGCGGAGGCCGATCTGCGCGCCTGCGTGTCGGTCGAACCTGATCATTCCGAGGCGCTCGCGCTGCTCGCCGAGTGCCGACTCAAGAGTGGTGACGCAGCGCAGGCGCTAGAACTCGGGATGCAATCCGCTGCGCTGCGCCTCTCAAACCCTAAGGTGCATCTCCTCATCGGACAGGCATTCATGGTGCTCGGATCGGCTGCCGAGGCGGTGACGGCATTCGAGGCGGCGGTCGCGCAGGCCCCGGGCTGGGACGAGGCCCGGCGCGCACTTGAGGACGCACAACGCGCGGCGCGTTAGCGCGCCGTCACGCTGGCGGATGCAGAGTCGAGTCCGCGGGTTTCTCGCCACCCACGCACCGCCGCGCCGCCGTCCTCACTTGAACTAGCCAACGCCGCCGCCGCTGTAGCCCAAGCCAACGCCGCCGCCGCCTCCGAAGTCGCCGCCCAACGCGCCCTCTACGCCACCGGTTGTGATTGTTGCACCGGGCAAAGCGTGTGGGTTATGCCGGCGGAATAGCAACGAAACTATGCCGCAGCACCCTGGCGTGGGAATGGATGCGAAGTAGCCGTTGGACTGGTGCGGTGTGACCACCGCTCGCCTTGTCAGCCGCGAATCTGTCGTGAGGTGGTGCACAGAGTGCCGATGGATTTACTGGTGGTCGTCGCCGAGTTTGGATGAAAGTGCATGTTTATGAGGGAAGGGAGGCGCGTTCAAATGCGAAGCAGCCTGAGTGTGTTGATGATCGCCGCGATGCTCAAGTCGCCCGCCTCGGCAGGTGGGATCACGGTTGAACTGTCGGGCATGTCGATTGAGTGCAGTGATCTACCCACCGAAGAGGGTGTTCCGATTCCTGTGCGGTGGAGTAAATCGAGGTTCCCGTGGATTTCCGATGTCGCTTCGTGCGAGGAACTCTGGCGGACGCGTGCCGTCGTAGCGCGTCCCGAGTGGGAGGGGATGCGCATGGCAGAGTCGTTTGACTTCAAGCACGTTGTCTTTGTGCGCACCTGCAAGGAGTGGGCAGAGGCCCCGTCGGGGCTCGGGCCGATGACCAATGTGGAGTGCGTGTGTGACTTGCCGCCGTTTATTATTCAAGACGGAGCGCTGTCCGCAATCGCACGTTCGCGGCCAGCGGTGCGGTCGGCATGGCGTGATCTCGAT
>VHDM01000077.1 GCA_016876055.1 Verrucomicrobiota bacterium | reverse complement strand
GAATTCTCTGCGTGAGCGGGGACGTGGTGAAGCCGGGTTATTACGAGTTTGAGTGCGGGGCGCTCACGATGGGGGAACTGATTCACAATGTCTGCGGCGGAATCCGGGACGGCAACCGGCTTAAGGCGGTGATTCCCGGTGGCTCCTCGGCCAAAGTGCTGCGGGCTGGAGAGGTCTATAAGTTTAAACAAAAGGGGCCCGACGGCGCGATGGTCGAGATCCCGATGAAGCTGGAGGATATCCCTCTGGATTTTGACTCCCTGGCAACGGCCGGGAGCATGGCCGGTTCCGGTGGCATTATCGTGATGGATCACAAGCGGGACATGGTGGAGTGCTTGGCCAACATTGCGGGTTTTTATGCCCACGAATCGTGCGGGCAGTGCACGCCCTGCCGGGAGGGGGTTCTTTGGATGAAGAAGATCCTGGCCCGGATTTCCGAGGGTCATGGTCGGGGCACCGATGCTGAGCTGCTCAAGGATGTGGCCGACAAGATCGCCGGACGCACCATCTGCGCCTTTGGGGAAGCCGCGGCGTGGCCGGTGCAAAGCTTCCTCGCCAAGTTCAAGGAAGAGTTCAACCTGCGGATTCGCCGCAACGGAACGGCCGCCAAAAAAGACATCGTTTCCCTGATCCACTGAAGCCATGAGCGCCCCCGTGAAGCACCCCATGAATCCTTGGAACCACGATGTGGCCAAGGATGAGAAGGACCTGATCGACGTCCAGGTGGATGGGGAGTGGGTGAAGATGCCGCGAGGCCTCAACGTGGTGGAAGTCGCCCATCGGATGAACAAGTTCATTCCCCACTACTGCTATCACCCCAAGCTATCCGTGGTCGGTAACTGCCGGATGTGTCTGTTTGAGATGGGGACGCCGAAGATGGGGCCGGATCGGCAACCCGTGCTGGGGAAGGACGGGAAGCCGGAGATTGCCTGGATGCCCCGGCCCCAGATTGGTTGCGCCACCAGCATCACCCCGGGCATGGGGATCCGCACCGACTCCGCCTTGGTGAAGGACTGTCGCAACGGCGTGATGGAGTTTCTACTCATCAACCATCCGCTGGACTGCCCGATCTGCGATCAGGCAGGGGAGTGCAAGCTACAGGAGTATTCGGTCGAGTATGGGACCGGGGGCAGCCGTTTTGTGGAGGACAAGGTCAAGAAGCCGAAGAATGTCGACTTGGGTGAACGGATTGTTCTGGATGATGAGCGTTGCATCCTCTGCTCCCGTTGCGTCCGGTTTTCCAGCGAGCTGACCAAGGACAGCGTCCTTGGTTTTGTGAACCGGGGCAGCCACAGCACCCTGACGGCCTATCCCGGCAAAAGCTTCGATAACGATTACTCCCTCAACACCGTCGATATCTGTCCGGTTGGGGCGCTCACCAGCAAAGACTTTCGTTTTCAGATGCGGGTCTGGTTCCTCAAGGAGACCAAAAGCCTCTGCGCCAGCTGTGGTACCGGTTGCAACGTGACGATCGGATCCCGAGAGAGGAAGGTGTATCGCCTGACTCCGCGGGAGAATGAATCCGTGAACTCCCACTGGATGTGTGATCACGGCCGTCTCAATTTTCACTATCTCGAGGATCAGAACCGCTTGCAGCAGCCGCTGCTTCGGGCCGCCGGAGAGCAGTTCCCGGGAAGTTGGGTCGATGCCTTAAATCGGGCAGCGGAAGGGCTGAAAAAGGTGAAGCCACAGGAGATCGCGGTGGTGGCCTCGGCCCGGATGACCAACGAAGAGCTTTTTGTGCTCCAGCGGATGCTGGAGGAGCTGGGAGTGACCCAAGTCGACACCGTGAATCGGCCCGGGCAGGCGGACCAATTTCTCCGCCACGCGGACGGCAACCCCAATACCCGCGGAGCGGAATTGCTGGGCATGTCCCAAGGCGGACGAAAGTTCAGTTCCTGGGCGGGTGAGATCGCAGCGGGCAAAATTAAGGCCCTTTTGGTTTTGGGCGGAGAGGACGTGGTGAAGGCTGGAATTCCGGATAGTGCTTTAGCCAAGTTGGAGATGCTGATTGCCTCGGGGATTCTCTCCAATGCGACCACCCGGGCGGCTCAGGTGGTCCTGCCAGGAGCCGGTTTCGCCGAGAAAAGCGGCTCCATGGTGAACGTGCACGGCCGGCTGCAGCGCTTGAGCCGGGCGATCACGGCTCCCGGCATGGCCCGGGAAGACTGGATGATTTTGCGGGATCTGCGGGAGACCCTGACCGGAGGCAATTCGCTCCATTCCATCGAGGATGTTTGGAAAGCCATGGCCGCGGCAGTGCCCGCTTTGCAGGGATTGAGCTGGGCCAAGATCGGGGATCAGGGGATTGACCTTGGCTCGTTTCAGCCTGCGGCCGTTCCCGCACAGCCCTGATGGCCCCTTTCCCGTCGGTTCTGTTCGGGATCGGCATTTTTAGCAGTGTAGTGGCATTGGCCGACGAGTCCGGCAAGGTAGATGTGCAACCATTACGCGAATTTCTTGGCACGACCACTGAAGAGGTGGTGGGTCCGATGCCCGATAAAGTAATTACTGACCCGGCAACGTTCGCGAAAGCCTGGGAAAAACTGGGTTTAAAGGAAAGTCCCGGGGAGGTGAATTTTGCCCATGAGGCATTGTTTCTCGCCACCACCCGCGGCAGCCGGATCAGCCTGCGCCTGAAAGACGAGGGGAAGGGGAAGTTGCGGGTACTAGCCATGGCCACCCGGGATATTCGTCCCGGATTTCGATACGTGTTCGGAGTTTTCTCAAAAAAAGATTGGCAGCAAATCAACGAAACCCCTTTGCCTTAAGTAGTTCTGATGACACGGGGCTGGCTTGTGAAGGGCTTAAATTGCGTTAAGTTTCTCTTATGCCCGTAACGCTATCGACGCCTCGAAATTTTACGCCCGGACCCACCAAGGAGGAGCAACTGAAGGTGGCCAAGGACGGCCTTGAGGTAATCAAAGACATCCCCCGCTATGCCAAAGAGGGAGTGAAGGCCATTGAGCCGGATGACTTTACGCGTTTCAAATGGTATGGGGTTTACCAGCAGAAGCCCAAGGAGGACGGGTATTTCATGCTGCGTACCCGGATTCCCGGGGGCCAACTCACTCCGGCCCAGTTGCGCGAAATTGCGGCACTGACCGACGATTTTGCCCACGGGTTTGGTGATGTGACGACCCGACAGACCGTCCAACTGCACTGGCTGAGAATTGAGCAATTCCCGGAAATTTTCCGGCGCCTGGAGTCGGTGGGAATTACCTGCAGTGGAGCCTGCGGAGACATCACCCGCAATGTGGTGGGTTGCCCGGTCGCCGGGATTGACCCGGATGCCATCCTCGACGCCACCCCGGAGCTGCGCGCGGTGGATGCCCATCTCACCAACAACCCCGAGTTTTCCAACCTTCCCAGGAAATACAAAATCTCCGTTTCGGGTTGCCGCATCATGTGCACCCAACCGGACATCAATTGCGTCGGGGTTTTTGGTTTGGAGCGGGGCAAGGAGAAGGGCTACGGCATCAAGGTGGGGGGAGGCCTTTCCGCAGCCCCACACCTTTCCCAAACCCTGCCGGTCTTTTTAAGGCCCGAGGATGTCTTGCCGATCGTCCACTACACCTCGGTGATTTATCGGGATCACGGGTACCGGGACAAGCGGTCCCGTGCCCGACTGAAGTTCCTCATGGCCGATTGGGGAGCCGAAAAGTTCATCACCGAAGTGGAGCGGGTGGCCAACCGGAAGTTTGAGCGGCATGCGGAGTTCGTTTTTCCTGAAGACCCGGAAAGTGATCATGTCGGGGTGAAGGAGCAGATCCAGAAAGGGTATTATTGGGTCGGGGTCTGCCTGGCGGGGGGTCGGATCCGCGGCCACCAAATGCGGACCATTGCCGACCTGGCCGAGAGGTATGGGGAAAAGGGCAAAACCGCTATTCGTGGCACCAACAAACAGAACCTGATCCTCACCTACGTGCCGGAGAAAAATGTGGCCGCCCTCAAAAAAGACATGGAAACGGCCGGCCTGGTGGTGGAACCAAGCAACTTTCGCCGGGGCTGCGTTTCCTGCACGGGTATCGAATTTTGCAACCTGGCGGTGGCGGAGACAAAAAATCGCATGATCCGATTGGTGGGGGAATTGGAGCAGACCTGCGGGCACTACCAGGACAAGGTCCGGATTCATTTCAGTGGCTGCCCCAGTTCCTGTGGTCAGCATCAGTTGGCGGATATCGGTTTTCGGGGGGCCACCCGCACGGTGGACGGCGTAAAGAAGGAATACTTTGACATGTTTTTGGGTGGTAAGACCGGGGCGGATGCCAAATTTAACGCCCTCATCCAACCGAAGGTCCCCTATGAAGAAGTTCATCTCTACATCGACAAGGTTCTGCGGGCCTATGAAGGCAAGAAACAAGGGAATGAAACCCTGACCCGTTGGCTGGGCCGTAGTTCCAAGGACGATCTCAAGGCCATTTTCGCAAATGGAGATGGCACCGCCGCAACGAACGGTCACCCGGCTACTTAGCCCCAGCAGGGTAGTTTGACCTCCCAGGGGCTTGGGGGGATAATTTAAAAACTCCCTTAAAAGGGACTTATGAGTACAGGTTTAGCTAACGGCATCAGTCCTTCTTTCAGAATTCAACCGCATCCGGTGGATGAGGTTGGCATCAAGGAGCGGGCCGCGCGGTTGGCCACCCGGAGCATCAAGAAATCCTCCAAGGTTGAAGGGCTGAAACTGGCCCTTTCCATGATCGACCTCACCACCCTGGAGGGAGCGGATACCCCCGGACGGGTCCGGCAGCTTTGTGCGAAGGCTCTCCATCTTCATTCCGCCCGGCCCGAACTCCCCTTGGTGGCGGCCGTTTGTGTTTATCCCACCATGGTCCGGATCGCCCGGGAAGCGCTGAAAGGTACTCCAGTTAAAATTGCCGCCGTGGCTACGGCCTTTCCGAGCGGTATGAATCCTCTGGAGGTGAAGCTCGAAGATACCCGTTACGCCGTGGGTGAGGGAGCCGATGAGATTGATATGGTGATCTCCCGGGGGGACTTCTTGCGGGGCGACTACGGCCGGGTGGCGGACGAGATCGTGGAGGTGAAGAAAGCATGCGGCCGCGCCCATCTTAAAGTGATCCTGGAAACCGGAGAGCTGGGCACGCTGGACCGTGTCCGTCTGGCCAGCGACATTGCCATGGAGGCAGGTGCGGATTTCATCAAGACCAGCACCGGCAAGATTCAGCCGGCCGCCACACCCGAAGTGGTTCTGGTCATGCTCCAGGCCATC
>VHDM01000076.1 GCA_016876055.1 Verrucomicrobiota bacterium | reverse complement strand
GCCACCAGCGGGCCAGGCCAACGGAATGGCGGATGCCCGGCAGGCCCAGCCATCCCGGCAGGGAGACACTGTCCTCCTTGGCCGTCCATTCCCGGTCGGTAGGGACGGGGCCGCGGAGGCGGAACCATTCCCGTCCGGGCGTGCAACCCGGATCCAGGTACAGGCGGGGATGATCGGCGAGGATCTGGAGGCCGGAACGGATGATGAAAATCATGACAAAGGCGTTCAGCCAGTGGGCGGAGCGAAGCCACAGGGGGAACCCCTCGGTGACCGGAATGGCGAAGTCCCCCGTTCCGGGAAATTTCAGGATAAATTCCTGAATCCAGGGCAGGGTGCGCAGCCAGCGGGCGAGGAACACGGAGCCGATCCCGGCCAGGAGCGCCGCCGGAAGCAGCCCTTTGAGAATTTGCGGGGTGGTCAGCCAGGCATGGCCGATCCGAACTTGGGGGAGGGTAGCCATTTCCTGGGGGAGGCCACCGGCGAATTCCTTTACCTCCACCTGATCGCGTGCCGATTTGAGTTGGTCGGCCAGGGTTGTTTTGGAGGGCATCTTGCAACCTTGGTGCCGGGGGGTAGGAAAAAAACAAAAAAATCAGGAGTGGTGGGCGTAAAAGCGTCCCCGCCACGGGAGGCGGCGACGGAGGGTCTGGAGGCAGGAGTTGACGGCAATGGCGAGAACCAGGCCTTGGCCGAGGGGGTGAAGCAGGGCGCCGCGCCAGCTTTGGCGAAAACGATGGGCCATGGCGAGCCGCAACGAAAGTAGGACGGCAATCTCAATCCAAAGAATCGGATCTTGAGGAAAGAAGGGCAGCAAAAGGAAGGGGCCCAAGAAAACCACGGCCTGAAAGAGCTGAAAAAAAACAAAAGCGGGCCAGTGGCCGTCGAAGGCGGGGTAAAGGTTTTTGGTGAATCCCTGCCAAAGATCGCGGAAGTTGTCATACATCCGGCACCGGATGAAGGCGATGGCATGACCGGGGTTGGTGCCGTCACGGTTTAGGACCCGAAATCCTGAGGCCCGCACAAGGCGTGCCAGCGCGATGTCCTCGACGAGGTGGCCAGCCACCGCCCTGTGGCCGCCGATCTTTTCGTAAACTTCCCGCCGAAAAAGGAGGAACTGGCCATTGGCTGCGCCCAAGAAGGAGGAGGGCCCGCCCATCCAATGGGGGAGAAACAACAGCAGGAAAAGGTGGACAAAAGGAATCACCAGATGCTCGCTCCAGCTTTTGGCCTCGAGGTAGGGCCAGAGGGAGAGGAGGTCGGCCTGGTTTTGTATGGCCAGCGTCACGGCGTGGCGGAGGGTGATATCGGAAAAACGGGTGTCGGCATCGACAAACACCAGATAATCCCCTTGCGCGGCTTGAGCCAACTGGTGACAGGCCCAGGCCTTCCCCGTCCAATTCGGGGGGAGATCCTTTCCTCTGAGCAGGCGAATCCGGGCATCTCCTTTGGAGCGGTGGAGGACTAAATCGGCCGTGCCGTCTGAGGAGTGGTCGTCGAGAACCAGGATTTCCAGATCGGGATAGTGGCTGTCCGCGAGGGTTCCCAGACAGGGTCTGATTCTGGGTTCCTCATTCCTTGCCGGGATCAACACCGAGATTTTCGGCAGGGGGGTGGCCGGGCTCCCGAGGAGGGGGAATCGAAACACGGCTAGATTCAAAAGGTAGTTGCAAAGGAGCAGGCTCAGGGATCCGAGGACAAAAATATGAAAAATTTCCATAAAGGGAGAATGAAGGTTCTAGGGGTCGAGAAACGAACAAGGAAGTTTGAACAGTACTTCCTTATCCAATATTTATGTTTAAGTAAGTAAATATATAAATAGCTGTCTGGTAGTTGTTTATGTTTATTTTTTAATAAATTCCTTGCCACTTAGGGCACTTTTTTTGTATACTGTAGTGATTATTATATGAATAAGTTTTGGAAAAACCTGAATGTACTGGCTTCGGATCACACCCTCCCGCCGGCTCTTGTGTCCATTTTCAAGAGTGCCTTGGGGGATGATTCCACGTCCCTGAAGTACCTGACGTTTGTGCTCTCTCCGAATGGGCCGGGCGGCCAGATCGACCGGGATATCCTCGAGGAGAACTTCAATATGGTGGATACCGCCCGCAAATATCACCTTTCCCTACCTGAGGTGCAGAAGGCCATCCAGATGTTTGTGGAGCGCCGGGCGATCCCGGTCCGAGAAGGGGCTCCCACCAAGGAAATCGGTGGTCTCAACGGCAAGAACGGTCACGATCAGCTAGCCGCCCGCCGGATGCCTCCTCCGCTCGGGCCGTATCCGGTTTGCGGTTCCACCATCCACCGTCTTGATTCCCGTCGGAGTGATGGGGGCGAGGTCGTTGAGGTGGGAGAGGGCTACGCGATGGTTTACTGGCACAAGGCCAAAAAGAAGACCAAGGTGGCGATCGCCCGATTGCGGGATGTCCGCCTGTTCAAGGTGAAGTCTCCCGCCGGTGCCGACGAAGGTGCCCCCAAGCCGAAGCGGTCTGGCAATGGTCACTCCAAGTCCAAGCGGAATGGCCTGGTTGCCAAGGTGCGGGCCCGCTCTTCGGGCAAGTCGGTGGTTCGCCTTGGTGGCAAAAAGCGCCGCTAAGGCCGCTCCCAGCCCGGGCTTTGACCCGTGGCTTTCCAGTCAGCGACTTTTCCCACCCTACGTGTGGCCGGAGGTCTTTGGACGCACCGCGCCTGTGGAGCTGGACCTGGGGGCCGGGGATGGAATTTATATCGAAGCCCGGGCTCGCCGGGAGCCCGACCGCGATTTTGTGGCGGTGGAGCGGTTACTGGGTCGGGCAACCAAGATCGCCAAAAAGGCCCAACGGGGCGGACTGCGTAATCTTAGAATCCTGCGTTTGGAATCGGCCTATTTTCTGAAAAACCTCTGTCCCCCAGGATCCGTGGAGGTAATCACCCTCCGCTACCCCGATCCCTGGCCCAAGCGGCGGCACCATGGCAACCGAATCCTCAACAGCGACTTCGCCGCGGATGCCCTACGCACCTGTAAAAAAGGCGGACGACTGCAATTGACCACCGACGACCGGGAGTATTTCGCGTGGGCTTGCCGGGAGGTGGCGACTTGCCCTGACTGGATGCCGGATCCCCGCTGGATGGGCGAGGATGAGCCATCCTCAGAGTTTGAGGAAAAATTCCAACAGGAAGGACGGGCGGTTTTGCGAAAAGCCTGGATCCGGAAGGGGTAAATCAAGCGGAGGATAGTCTCCGGACTTTGTCCCCCTGAAATAAATCCCGGGCGGCAAGCAGGCGACGAAGAGCCTCTGCGGGATCCCGGCAGCGGCAAAGGGCAGGGTGGAGTTCGTCGGCGGTGAGGTTTTTCATGGATTGACCGGGAAACCAGTGGCCCCCTTGGCCCAGCAGGTTGTAACGCATCCTGCCGTATTCCACCAAACCGTAGGCCAAGGCTAGGTTGTGGAGTCGAAGAATTTCGCGGAGGTTGGCCTGGCCGGGTGACTCGGCCCAAAGAGGCAGGCCCACCTGCCATTCGTTTCTCCAGCTTTCCGGGAGCGCTTCCTGCCAACGAGCCTCCAGACGCGCCTCAATCGGGCGGAGCAGCTTTTCGGCATCGCCCATCTTTTCGATGGCAGAAACATGTTCGTCAAAGTCGGAAGGGCGGGCGGCCCCAATGGAAAGGGTGTGCACCTCGGGCCGTTGCAAACAAAACAGGGTGTTGAAACCCATCGGGCTCAAGGGCGCGGTCAGGCTCCGCAAAAGGTCGGGCGGCTGGTAGAGCATGCCACCCTTGTCGTTGGGGCTGATGATAAACACACCCATATCGTTGTTTTGGGCAGCCTGAAGGGAGCGGGTGTGTTCCTGAAAAATATAGTACCAGTGCAAATTGACGTAGTCGAAGCGACCCCCAGCCACCAACTCCTCCACCAAGTCGGGCGGGCCGTGGGTGGAGAACCCGACCCAACGGCAGAGGCCCTCTCGTTGCAGTTTGCGGGCACGATCCAGACAGCCGCCCGGGCGAACCGACCAGCCGGCTGTTTCCCGGTCATTGATCCCGTGCAGGGAAAGCAGGTCCACCCAGGGTAGGCCCAGCCTGGCGAGAGAAAGACGGAAGATCCGGGCGAATTCCTCCGGGCTGGATTGGGGGGCCACCTTGGTTTGCACAATCAGCGATTCCCGGGGGAGTTTTTGGAGAATCGGGCCCAGCTGAGCCTCGGACGTTCCGTAGCCCCGGGCGGTTTCAAAATGGCGAATTCCCAGGGCCATGGCCCGGGCGACGATTTGCTCCAGGTTGGCCTGGCTTTCCGGAGGAATCGGCCGGGCAGGATCCTCTTCCCAGCGGTGCTGGAAGCGCATGCCGCCGCAGGTCAGCACCGGCATGGCCAGGCCGGTCCTCCCGAAGCGCCGGGTGGGAATCACTGGCCGGGGAAGGAAAGTAGCGCGTGAAATTTCAGTCCAAGATCCTCCAATTTCTTTTTCCCGCCCAAAGCCGGCAGATCGATGAGGAAAGACCCGGCCTCGACCACCGCCCCCAGGGAACGGAGCAGCCAGACCGCCGCCTCGGCCGAGCCCCCCGTCGCCACCAGATCATCCACCAGGAGAACACGCTGGCCTTTTTGAACGCAGTCTTGGTGGAGCTCGAGTTTTCCCGATCCGTATTCAAGGGCGTATTCCCGTTGCACGGATCGCGCGGGCAATTTGCCGGGTTTCCGGACAGGGATGAAACCGGTGTTCAGAAAATGGGCGATCATGCCGCCCAGAATAAAACCACGGGCCTCAATGCCGGCCACCAGATCGGGTGGATGGGCCTCGAATGGGGAGGCCATCCGGCGGCAGGCTTCCCGCAGGCTCGCCGCATGGCCGAGCAACGGCGTGATATCACGAAACAGGATGCCTTTTTTTGGATAATCGGGAACGTTGCGGATATGGGCTAACAGCGGATCGCCGGACATGCGGAGACTATCGGGAGGAGGAGGTCTGCGGGAAAGAAATCTCTGCCGCCGGCCAACAGTTGGCTCGACATGGCCAGGGGCTTGCGGAATTATGATGATGTGAGCGTGCAAATCCACACCGCAAAAGAAGGCAAGGCGACCGTGGTACAACTTCAGGGAAAGGTGGATGCCACCAGTGCGCCCTCCGTTGAGCAGGCTCTGGTTGGAGTGATTGACGCGGGGGAGAAGCGGTTGGTGGTGGACTGTGCGGGGCTCGATTTTATCAGCAGTGCCGGACTACGTTCCCTGCTCTTGGCGGTGAAAAAGATGAAGGCGGCCGGCGGGGCCATCGCCCTCGCCGCTCTC
>VHDM01000075.1 GCA_016876055.1 Verrucomicrobiota bacterium | reverse complement strand
GATCCGGCGGAGCCACCGTCCGTGAAGCGGAGGCTGACATTGGTGCGGATTTCCTTTTCGAGGCGCTCCCGCAGGTGACGAGCGGTTAAAAATTTTCCCTCGCGGCCAGCGAGAGGAGAATCATTGACGACAAACTGCATATGGATGGTGGGGGGATCAATGGCCACATAGGGCAAGGGGGCACGATCCGGTTTGTCCGCGATGGTCACGCTGATTTCCGGGGTGGCCAGGCCGGCCAAACCGACGATGTCACCCGCAGAAGCGCTCTCGATTTCAATACGCTCCAGGCCGCGATGGGAAAAAAGTTTGGTGACGCGTCCCGTCTCGGGTTTGCCTTCCGGATTTAGGGAGGCCACGGGGTCTCCCATTTTGACGGTGCCGGAGACGATCCGGCCGATGGAGATGCGGCCGACGAAATCGGAGTGGTCGAGATTGGCGACGAGCATGGCAAAAGGGGCTGCCAAGTCGCCCGGAGGTGGGGGAACCACTTGGAGAATGGTGTCAAAGAGCGGCTTCATACCGGCGGCCTTGATTTCGGGGGTGACCTTGCCTTCCCATTTCAAGGTGGCGTAGCCCTCCTTGGCGGAGGCGTAGACGGCGGGGAAGTCGAGCTGGGCATCCGTGGCGTCGAGTTCCAGAAAAAGCTCAAAGACCTGGTCGAGGACATTTTTGGGATCGGCGTTTTCGCGGTCGATCTTGTTGAGGACGACAATGGGTTTGGCGCCGACGGCGAGGGCCTTGCGGAGGACGAACTTGGTCTGGGCCTGGGGGCCCTCAGCGGCATCCACCACGAGGAGAACCCCGTCGATCATACGGAGGATGCGCTCGACCTCGCCGCCGAAGTCGGCATGGCCGGGGGTGTCGACGATGTTGACCCGGGTGCCTTCGTAATCAAAAGCGGCGTTTTTGGCGCGGATGGTGATGCCCCGTTCCCTTTCGAGATCCATGGAGTCCATCATCCGTTCGGCCACGACCTGATTGGAGCGGAAGGTGCCGGCTTGGCGCAGGAGTTGGTCCACCAAGGTGGTCTTCCCGTGGTCCACGTGAGCGATGATCGCGATGTTTCTGAGTTTTTGAGCCGCCATAAAAATCCCAAACTAGCAGGTGGCGTAAATTCGGCGAGGACGGAGTTGGCACAAATCGGCGATTCCCTGCCGGCGAAAAGGGGGCCAAATTGGTGCATGAAAATAACCCGTTATCTTGTCGTGTTGGTGGCCCTGGTCGGCGTGGCCGGGTTGATGTGGCTTTTCAAAGGGAAGGACTGGTTGATCCGGGATGCGATTGTCAGCGCCACGAAAAAAGCCACCGGGGTCAGCGTTCACCTGGGGAGCGTCCGGGTGGAACTGACCAAGGGCGAAGGGCAGCTCAAAGACTTCCGACTCGGAAACCCGCGGGGATTCAGCGGGGACGAACTGCTGGCCGTGGGGAAAGGAACCGTTGATTTGGATCTGAAATCGATCACGGGGCCGGTTATCCGGGTGCAGAAAGTGGACTTGAACGATGTGTCGATCCTCTTTGAGGGGCGCGGCAAGGCCAACAATATGAACGCCCTTAAGGCGCAGGTGAATGAGCGGACTGCCCGCCCGCAGAAGGGCAAGGCCGAGAAGGAGACCAAAATCCGGATTGCCTCGCTGGTGATGAACGACGTGAAGCTGGATGTGCGGACTTCGGGAATCATGAAAGTGGGGAAGCTGAATCTGGGAACGATTCGGATGAGCAATTTGGGCGGGGCGGACGGAGACTCACCCTCGGAGATCGCGGCCGCCATCTCCAACGAGATCAGTGCGCGGGCGACGGCCGCCGTGCTGCAAAACATGAAGGAACTGGCCGGCCAGATGGGGCAAGACGTGACCAACTTGGCGGAGGGGTTTGGGGTGCCGGTGCCGGGAGTGGTGCAGGAGGCAGCCGGATTCTTGCAGAACCTGTTTAAGTAATTGCAAAAGGCGGGCATGAGCAGTTCCCGCGATTCGCTGGGATTGATCTGCGCAAGGGGGTTGGCGCGCGGGGCTGCCCGTCTGGTGTTGGTGGACGCCGGCATGGGGGGGCGAAAGATCAAAGCCGGAGTGCTGCTGGGGGCGGGCTTGGCGTTGGCTCGCAGGCTGAAACAAGAGTGCCCGGAAGCCAGAGTGGGGATTGTGTTGCCCCCGGGGGCGGGCGGAACCATCGCGAATCTAGGGTGTGTGTTGGCGGGAAAAACGCCGGTGAATCTGAATTTTACCGCTGGGCGAATGGCTGCGGAGTCGGCGGTGCGGCAGGCCGGACTCAAGACGGTGATCACCGCGAAGGCGATGGAGGAGAAGGTGGGGGAACATTTCCCCCGAACCGAGCGGAAACTGGACCTGGGCAGGGTACTGAAAGAAGAGAAGAAGGCGGCGGTGGTTTGGTCGTTGCTGGCGGTGGCTTTGCCAGGGAGTTGGCTGGCTTCCTTGGCCGGAGTGCCGCGGGAAGGCGGGGATCGGGAGGCGGGGCTGCTTTTTACCAGTGGGAGTACGGGGGAGCCCAAGGGGGTGGTCTTAACCCATCAAAATATTCTCTCCAACCTGCAGCAGATTCAGGGGGTCCTGGGAGGGTCGAATATCGGGTCTCTGTTGGGATGTTTGCCGTTGTTCCACAGTTTTGGCTTCACAGTGACTTTGTGGTGGCCGCTCACAGGTGGACCGAGGGTGGTCACTTATCCCAGTCCTTTGGATCCCCATGCCTTGGGGGAAGTGATTTTCGGTCACGGAGTAGAATTGGTGGTGACCACGCCGACGTTCCTGCGGGCACTGATGCGGCGGGCCGGGAAAGAGAAGCTGGGGGGATTGAGGATGGTGGTGACGGGAGCGGAGAAGTTGCCCGGATCTCTGCGGGAGGAGTTTGCGGAAAAGATCGGGGTGAAAGTGTACGAGGGGTATGGGATGACCGAGGCGTCGCCGGTGGTGTCAGTGAACGTGCCGGGGGCCGAGCGGCCGGGATCGGTGGGCAAGCCGGTCGCCGAGATGGAAGTGAGAACGGTGGATGAGGCGAGTCGGCAGGTTTTGTCCAAAGGCGAACCGGGGATTTTGGAGTTTCGCGGGCCGAACATTTTCCCGGGGTATCTGGGGCGGCAAGACCTGAGCGAGAAGGTGCTGCAGGATGGATGGTATCACTCGGCGGACTACGGACGGTTGGATGGCGACGGCTTCCTGTTTATCGAGGGCCGGCGGGCCCGATTCTCCAAGATTGGCGGGGAGATGGTGCCGCATGGGGTGGTGGAGGAAGAGCTGGCCAAGTGGTGCAAGAAGCTGGGTCACGGCGGCGAAGGCGGACTGGAAGTGATGGTGACGGCGGTGGAGGATGAGAAGAAGGGGGAGTCGCTGGTGGTTTTGCACACCGTGGGCCTGGATCCCGCGGAGGCGGAGAGAGCTTTGCGGGAGGCGGAACTGCCGAACCTGTGGATCCCGCGAAAGTTCAAGCGGGTGGAGAAGATTCCGCTCTTGGCGAGTGGAAAGCTGGATCTGGCGGCGGCCAAAAAAATGGCGCAGACTTAGAAAGGTCAGGCGCTGTTAGCTCAATTGGATAGAGCATCTGACTTCGGATCAGAAGGTTAGAGGTTCGAGTCCTCTACGGCGCATTTTATGATTTTGGATTTGGGATTTTTAATTTTTGATTGCCCACCCTTTTGGTCTTGGCGGGTTTGTCGGTGAAAATTTGACCTCTGACCCCAAAGCCTTAAAAATAGGCGCATAAAACTCTATTGGATAATGACTTCCATGACCTCTGACCCCAAAACATGAAAATTAGCGGGTTTGGCGAAAGAGGAGCTGGGGAAAATAAGGAAAGACAGAGGCAAAATGCCAAAGCAGGGGTTGGCCGAGGGGGTGGAGGATGGACTGTTGGAGAAGGCGGGCCCAGCGGAGGCGGGCAGAAAATGAGTGATCCAAGTTCCGGGCGACCCGCTGGCAGCAGGTGGGCCAGTCGAGATTTCCCCGTGCCCACTCGGCCAATGGTTCGGCCGAAAGAAATCCCCCTTCCACGGCCATGGACATGCCGTTGCCCGTCAGGGGTGGGATCATGGTGAGGGCGTCCCCGATCCGGACACCGGCCTGGGCAGCCGCCCGCCGGGGTCGCAGGGAGATGGCGGAGACGCTGGAGAAGGAGTCCTCATCCCAGCGGACTCCTTGAAGCCGGCGATGGAGAGCCGAGCCGGGTTTGCCCCCCAGCCAGTTTCGCCAGTTTCGGGCGAGACCGGGAATGGTTTCCCGGGCGCGAAAGAGGCCGCAGACATTCACGCGGTTTTCCTCCACGGCGCACAGACCCACGTAGCCGTGCGGGGTGAGATGCATCTCCAGATCTTCCCCCATCGAAAGATCGAGGGCGTGGGCCTTGAGGCCGATCCAGCGCCAACCTTCCTCTTGGACGGCCGGTTGCCGGCCCGTGGCGGTGACCCAACCTTCCTGGGCGACTGGCGTTTGTCGGGTTTGGAGGTGGATTCGGCCTCCGGCCGAAGTGAGACGGTCCGCAAGGAGGTGATCGAGGCGGTGGCGCGAAAGGCAGAGGGCCGGACGCGGCAGGGATTCGTTGCGAAGCTTCCGGTCGTTCCGGAAAATCCTGAGTCCGACAGAGCGACGTGCACCTGCCTCAACCAAAATCTTCCAAGGGACCAAGGATTCGAGAAAATCTGATCCACGACCGCTGAGGTATTCGCCGCAGACGCGGTGGCGGGGGTAGGAAGTGGCCTCGTAGAGCTCGACGGGGACCTCCAGCTGGCGCAGCCGCAGTCCCAGGGTGAGACCGGCCAGCCCGCCGCCAACGATCTGGACCGTCTTCATCCGTGTTTTTGGGCGGAAAAAAAGTGGGTGAAGGGCCCGCAGGAACATTCCCTCACTTTCCACCCAGAGGAGGGCCACAACCCGGAGAGCTCGCGGCCACGGAAACCGGCGGCCACGCTGACGCGGGCGTCATGTCGGGTGACGGGATGACAGCCAATCAGCCCGAGGGTTTGAGTCGCCAAAAAGGCGAGATGGTTGCGGCGTGGTTCGGCAGCGGCAAAGGCGCTGGTTTTCCGCGCCAAGGCCGAAAACAGACGCGTGATTCCTGCTTCGTCGAAATGATGGAGAAAGAGATTGGCAAGGGCGGCTTCCACGGGCGGGTCTTCCTCCGCCCATTCAAAAATATCGGTGGCCATGACCGTGGGCAGCCAGTTGCACCGGCGGAGGTGAGCGAGAGTGGATTCCGGAACGACCGGTTGGCGGTCGACAAAGAAGATCCGGGCACCGTGTCCTCCCTTTGGGTAGGCGCGCAACAGTACCGTGCCGAGAAGCG
>VHDM01000074.1 GCA_016876055.1 Verrucomicrobiota bacterium | reverse complement strand
GCTCATGCCGCCTGTTTTTGGCTCAGAACCACCCCACGGCTCTTGGCGATCTTGTCCTGAAGTTTCATGAGCGCCTCCAACACCGCCTCCGGGCGGGGCGGGCATCCGGACACATACACGTCCACCGGCACGAGATGATCGATTCCCTGCAAGACGGCGTAACTCCGGTACATCCCGCCGGTGCTGGCACAGGCGCCCATGGCAATGCACCACTTGGGTTCGGCCATCTGATCCCAAATCCGTTTGGTCGCCAAAGCCATCTTGTAGGTGACCGTGCCAGCCACGATCATCAGATCGGACTGTCTTGGGGAAAAGCGCATCACTTCCGCGCCGAACCGGGCGATGTCAAAGCGGGCCGAGGCAGACGCCATCAGCTCAATGGCGCAACAGGCCAGGCCCATGGGCATCGGCCAAAGGGAATTTTTTCTCATCCAATTTACAGCCGCATCCAGTGTGGTCAGGACAATGTTGCCTTCCACCTTGGAGTTGTAACCCATTGCCCCTGTGACGCTCTCTGCCATGGCCCCAAAGCTAGTCCCACTTCCCGCCAGGGCAAGAGTATGGGGTGAAAATCAGTTCCGCTTGACCCTCTTATTAACCCCCTGCATCCAAGGACCATGCCGCTTGCCGTCATGGATTTGGGCGCCGCCCCGCCGCCATGGATCTTGGCTCCCTTCATTCTCCTTTTGGGGGCGATTGCCGTAGGCCCGCTGCTGACCCCCAAGCTTTGGCACCAGCGTTACCCCATGTTCAGCGTCTGCATGGCGGCAGTGGTGATGACCTATTACCTGATCGGACGCCGTCAGGCCGATCCTCTGATCCACTCCCTCCAAGAGTATCTCAGTTTCATGACTTTGATTGGTTCGCTTTATGTCGTGACTGGGGGAATCCATCTCGGCGTGGCCGGAGAAGCCACCCCGTTTCGCAACGTGGTCTTTCTGATGATCGGAGGGCTCTTGGCCAACCTGCTGGGAACCACCGGCGCCGCCATGCTGCTCATCCGGCCTTGGATTCGGATGAACAAGTACCGGATCACCGGATTTCACATTGTTTTTTTTATTTTCATCGTGGCCAACGTGGGGGGGTGCCTGACCCCGGTGGGGGATCCACCCCTATTTCTCGGCTACCTGCGCGGAGTGCCGTTTTTCTGGACGTTGTTCCACCTTTGGCCCGACTGGGTCTTGGTGATGGCGCTTCTTCTTGCGGTGTTTTACGTTTTTGATTCCATCAATTTTCGCCGGGCTCCCCAACCGGTGCGGGAAAAAGAAACCGCGCAGGAAACTTTCCGGCTGGCTGGCGCCAAAAATGCCTGGTTTGTCCTGGTGATTCTCGGGGCCGTCTTATTACGCGGCGCTGGTGCCCCTTGGGGCGTGCCAGAGGCGATCATGGCGGCCGCCGCTGCTCTGTCCCATCGCTTCACCGATCCAACGATTCGCGCCAAGAACGACTTTAATTTCGAGCCGCTGAAAGAGGTCGCATGGCTGTTTTTGGGGATTTTCGCCACTTTGGTTCCCGTCATCCACACCTTGACTGTGCACTCCGACAAGTTCGGACATCCGAGCGACCTGCAGTTTTACTTCATGACCGGGAGCCTCTCGGCATTTCTCGACAATGCCCCCACCTACCTGACCTTCCTCACCCTTGCCTTAGCCCTCCACCAACCCCCTTTTCATCTTCTCAATCCGCAAGAGGTGGCCATGTTTGCCGCCAATGACCCCCACACGCTGGCCGCGATCTCGCTAGGCGCAGTTTTTTTTGGTGCCGCCACCTACATCGGGAACGGTCCCAACCTGTTGGTGAAGTCGATTGCCGATGCCGCCCAAATCAGGATGCCTTCCTTCTTTGGTTATATTTTCCGCTATTCCCTGCCCATTCTGGTTCCGATCTTGGTGCTTTGTGGTTGGTTACTCATCCGCTGATTCCCCCTTCCCCGCCCGCCCGTTTGCCTTTTTAATCTTTTCACGCATGGAATTTCCCCGCGCCGCCGGCATTCTGCTTCATCCCACCTCCTTGCCCGGTCGATACGGCATCGGGGAGATCGGGCCGGAAGCCCACCGTTGGCTCGCCCACCTGCACGGGATGTCCCAGCGACTCTGGCAGGTCCTGCCCCTTGGCCCCACCGGGTACGCCGACTCCCCCTACCAGACCCTCTCCACCTTTGCCGGCAACCCGATGCTCATCTCCTTTGAGGCCTTGCTTGATGAGGGGTTGCTGTTGGAGGCCGATCTCAATAAGTTTCCCACCTTCCCGCAGGATCGGGTCGACTACGGACCTGTCATCGAAGCTCGTGTTCCCATTCTGGAAAAAGCCGCTCGCTCCTTTGCCCGTCGTGCCTCCGCCCAACTCAAGGCCGGACTCGCCAAGTTTGAGGAGGAAAACCACTCCTGGCTGGAGGACTATTCTCTTTTCACGACGCTCAAGAAACACTACGGCAACGGTCCTTGGGTCAACTGGCCCGACCCGCTGGTTCGTCGCGAGGGCCTGGCCTTGCAGGCTGCCCGCAAGGAACACGCCACCCAGATCCGGCAGGCGAAAATTCTGCAATTCCTCTTTTTCCATCAGTGGGAGTCCCTCCGCCGCGAGGCCAAGGGTCGCGGGGTTTCCATCATCGGCGACGTGCCGATCTTTGTGGCCCACGACAGCGCTGACGTCTGGTGCCGCCCGGATCTTTTCTCCCTTGAGCCCAACGGCCAGCCCACCGTGGTGGCCGGAGTGCCGCCGGATTACTTCAGTGCCAATGGCCAGCGCTGGGGAAATCCCCTCTACCGTTGGGACGTTCACGAGAAGGAAAATTACGCATGGTGGATCTCCCGCCTGAAGGCGGCTTTCTCCCTTGTTGATATCGTCCGGATCGACCACTTCCGCGGTTTCGCCGCCTACTGGGAAATTCCCGGAACTGAAGCCACCGCCGTCAAAGGCAAGTGGGTACCGGGACCGGACCGGAAATTGTTCGACGCTGCCAAAGCCTCCCTCGGCACCATGCCGATCATCGCGGAGGATTTGGGCGTGATCACCCCGGATGTGGAAAAACTCCGCAACGGTCTCGGTTATCCCGGCATGAGGATTCTTCAGTTTGCGTTCGGGGATGATCCCAAAGCCGCCGAATTCCGTCCCGAAAGTTATCCCAAGGGTTGCGTGGTCTATACCGGCACCCATGACAACGACACCACGGTCGGTTGGTACCGAAGTGAACCCGGCAAGGACTCCACCCGCACGCCCGAGCAGATCGAGCGCGAACGTCACACTATCCGTACGTATCTGAAATGCGACGGCTCCCAAATTCACTGGGACGTGATCGCCCTGGCTCTTCGCTCCAACGCCAACACGGCCATCTATCCGTTGCAGGACGTGTTGGGGATGGATTCTTTTGCCCGCATGAATGTGCCTGGACGCGCAAACGGTAACTGGGCCTGGCGTTTCCGGTGGGAACAACTGGATCCCGAAACCGAGCAACGGCTTGGCCGGCTCACCCGGGAAGCGAAACGCTCCTGAGGTTACTGGATCCAGCTCGGGTCGTGGACCAGAAACTGGAGTTTTCCTTTATGCAATCCCAGTTCACCCAAAAACTTCATCGGCTTGCCCTTGGGCTTTTCCTTTAAGGCCGCCTTGAGATCCTTGTCAAAGGAGTGGAGCGAGTAACTTTTTCCATCCACATCCACTTCCAGGGGGCGGATTTTGGAAAAAGTCCCCTCCACCACGAAAATTTCCCCAACCGCTTTGGCAAAATCCTCAGGCGTAGCGTCCTTCAGAACGGAGGCGTTGCGGAGCTTGCCACGGTCCATCCGGTCAAACCCCACCTGCAGAGCCTCTTTTGGCGCAACGGTACTCCAAGCACGGGAACCAAAAGAGAGCGGAGCCCCATCGGCGAGCTGAAATTGCGCGAGAACGGGAAAGTGGTCACTCGCCCCCCAACCCGGCCCATAGTTGGTCCATCGCCATGGTAATTTCAGGGGGCCCTGGATATTGAGATCGGGGATCCGAAGCTGCGTGAACGTCCCGGGCACCAGATCGACTCCCTGGCCATCTCCCAAGCCGCGTCCCACCAGCAACTGCATCAGGGTACCCCACTCGCCGTCATATTCGTCAGAAACTCGGTTTTCCGGGGCCATCTCAAACCAGAGGTTATAAAGATCGGGCCCGTCGGTTTTGGCGAAAATGGTCGGATCGCCTTGGGAACCCAAAACATCCTGGACACCGGTTTTCGGCATAAAAGGATACCTTTGCCCTTGGTTGTAGTGGGAATTCAGATCCCCTCCCACGATCACATCGGCACGAGGCTGATTTTGGAAAATTTGATCCAGACGGTCCCGCAAAACCTTGGCGTTGCCGAGACGGACATTCTCCATGGCTGGATTTCCCGCCCCGCTTTTCCAGTGGTTGCCAAAAACAAACACCGGATGCCCCTCCACATCCAGCTTGGCCTCGAGAATACCTCGGGCCTGATTGGTGGGATGGGTCTTGGTTTCCAAAACGGGGAAGCGGGTCAGCAACCCCACTTTGATGGCCTCCCCATGTTGGCCGCCACTGGAATTAGCTTCCCCCACCAAAACCGTGTAGCCCTTCAATCCCTCATCCTCCAGGGCCTTGAGGAGCCAAGCTTCCACCGGCAGGCCCCTCAATTCATCGTTGAGCCCTGTGGTGAGCATCTCCCCGTAAGTGGTGTGCTCGTGCTTTTGCAGGAATTCCTTCAGGTCTGCGACCGCACTCTCCGGAGTTTGATCAACCTCCAGCTCGTTAAGAATCACCACCTCCGGGCCGACTCCCCCCGGGGCTGATTTCAGCACCCGGCAAATGGTTTGGAGTTTGCGGAGTAGTTTGGCCGGGCTGTAGCTGTGAGGATCATCAGGAATCTCCGCATAGTCGTCGTACAGGGCCACCCGGTCCACATCCATCAAATTTTCGACATTATAGGCCATCACCCAAAAACGTTTCGGTTGGGTCGGAACTTGGGGGGCCGGGACATTGGTCTCCTCGCACCATCCGACCGCCAGAAGGATCTGGGAGGTCAGCAGGCACCGCCACAAAGGAGCGTGAGTCATCGGAAATAGGATATCTTCTGATCTGACCCCCACGACTCTTTTCGGTCCCTTGACGGACTCTTTCCACTCCTTAATCTAAAGCTAGGTGAGCTCGCTTCGCATTCTAACTTGTTGCCTTTTATATATTTGTGTCTTTGCATTTTTTTCCGGCAGTTGCCAAAGCCAGGTGGATTCCGATATTGATCTCCAACCCAAAAAGGCCTGGTGGGGCCGCTGGGGTTACGTCAACTCAGCGAATAAGTTTATTCTCGAGCCCCAGTACGAGGAGGCTTTACCTTTTGGCGACTTTCTCGCCCCGGTCAAAGTGG
>VHDM01000073.1 GCA_016876055.1 Verrucomicrobiota bacterium | reverse complement strand
TTTCGACAGGTTGATCCGGCCCGGCTCGGACCCCTGCTGGATCCGCGCGGCGATGTTCACCGTGTCGCCCCAGATGTCGTACGCCATCCGCTTCACCCCGACCACCCCCGCCACCAGCGGCCCGCTGTGGATCCCGATCCGGATGTTCCAATACTTCTTCCCGGCCGCCTCCACCTCCGCTTTCCGCTTCAGCGTGAACGCCAGGATCTCCTGCGCAAACTTCAGCATTTTCACCCCTGCCTCCACCGGATCCCCCTGCAGCCCCGCCACGCACAGGTAGCCGTCCCCGATCGTCTTCAGCTTTTCCACCCCCAGCCGCGCACTCAACCCGTCAAACAGACAAAAAGCCCGGTTCAACTCCTCCACCAGCTCGGCCGGCGTGTAGGTCGCCGCCACGGAGGTGAATTCGCTGAAGTCGGAAAACAGCACCGTCGCCTTCTCATGCCCCACCGCCTTCACCTTCCCGTTGGCCCGCAACTCGTCGGCCACCTCCCCCGGAAAAATGTTTTTGAGAAGAAACTCGGAGTTCTGCTTCTCGGCCGACAGCTCCGTCACCGCCTTCTCCAGCTCCTGGCTCTTTTTCTCCAGCGCCTCCTTGGCCTTGAGCGTCTCGATCTGCATCTGGATCTTGTCCAGCAGGGTGAACTCCCGCTCCACCAGCTTGCCCAGCTGCGCCAGCAGCTTCAGGTCGTGCTCCTTCAGCTCCCGCGCGTCCTTGTCGGCCAGGCAGAGCGTCCCCACCTTGTGGCCGGACGGCCCCCGCAACGGCTGCCCCGCATAAAAACGGATGAACGGCTCCCCCAACACCATCGGGTTGGCGGCAAAGCGGTAATCCTGCAGCGCGTCCGGCACCACCATCGCCTTGTCCTCCAAAATCGCGTGCCCACAGAACGAGACGCTGCGGGAAGTTTCGTTCGCCTCAAGCCCCACCTTCGATTTGAACCACTGCCGGTCCTTGTCGATCAGCGAAATGTAGGCAATCGGCACCTGGAACAGCAGCTGGGTCAGCTGGACAATCCGGTCAAACCGCTCCTCCTGCGGGGAGTCAATGAGTTTCAGATCCTCCAACGCCCTCTGCCGGTCCGGCTCGTCCAACGGGAGGGCGGGAATCGAGCAGGCTTGGGCTCCGTTCTCAGGCATCCGGAAATCCTATCGCAAAAACGGGCGGCGTTCCCGCCCCATTTTACTTCGCCAGCCCTTGCAGGGCGCGAACGTTGATGGCTTTTTTCAAGCCCTTGAGCGGTGGCTTTTTGGCTTGGCTCGCCTTGGCCGCGCGGACCGCCGGCTTCCGCACGGATACCTTCGCCTTCCCTTTCGGGCGCATCGCGGCGAACTTCTCCGCCACGGCCGCCCGTACCGCCTCGCCGATCTTTTTGTCCGGCAACCGGTCGATCACCTCCTCGAAGAACCCGTACGCCAACAACTGGGCCCCCGTCCGCGGGTCAATTCCCCGCGCCATCAGGTAAAACAGTTGGTCCTGATCGATCTGACCGGTCGTCGCCCCGTGCGTGCAGCGCACATCGTCGTTCAAAATCTCCAGCCCGGGCATCGAGTCGGCCTCGGCTTCGGGATTGAGCAGCAGGTTCCGGTTGTTCTGGTAGGCGTCGGTCTTGGCCGCCCCGGGCGCCACCCGGATCAGCCCCTTGAAGATCGATTTCGAGCGGTCATCCAGCGCGTTTTTGTAGAGCAGGTCGCTCCAGGTATGCGGCACGTCGTGGCATTGCAGGGTCCGCTGGTCGAACTCCTGCCGGTCGTTGCCCACGGATAGCCCGAGCATCTCGCTCCGCGCCCCGCCGCCCACCAGCGTGCTCCGGCTCTCCTGCCGGGCGTAGGCCGCGCCGAGGTTCACGAACAGGCTGCGCGCCTCCCCATCCTTCTCCACGCGGGTGGAGTTCAGCTGAAAACTGGTCACCGCCGTGCCCCAACGCTGGAAACAGACGTAATCCACCTTCGCCCCCGGCCCCACCAACAGATCGTTCAGTCCGCAGGCCAGCCCGCCGCCCTTGGAGTCGGTCGAACCCAGAAAATCCACCACCTTCACCTTCGCGTTCTCCCCCGCCACGATCAGGGTGTGCGGGTAGACTGCCGTCTTAGCCGCATCGATCCAGTGGAAGGAGACCAGCGGCAGCTCCAGCTCCACATTCTTCGGCACGTGGATGAGCACGCCGGCCGAGGCGTGAGCCGCGTGCAGGGCCGCAAACTTCTGCGCGCCCAGGTCCACCGGGTGCGCCATAAAATATTTCTGCAGCAGGGCCGGATGTTTCTCGATGGCCGTGGCGAGCGGCTCAAATACCACTCCCTGTTTGGCCAGCTCCTCCGCCCCCTCGATCCGCACCAGCCGGTCGTTGGCAAAGACCGCCCGCGCGGCAACCGCAAACGGCGGCTGGCTGCGTGCGAGTAGCTTGGCCTCCGGGGTTTTTCCCTTCGCCCCGGGCTGGAACTCATCCAGCCGGATCGCCTCGATCGTCGCAAAGCGCCAGTCCTCGTCCTTCCGCTGCGGCAGGGGCAGCTCGTCGAAACGGCGGCGCGCCTCCGCGCGGCGGCTTTCCCACCACGCGGGCAGGGCCGCGCCGTTGCGTCGGGCGGACGGGGACTTTTTGGGCATGGCGGAAATCAACCGCCGTTGCTGCCGATCGCCTCAACCGGGCAGCCTTCCATCGCTTCCTTCGCCAACTTCTCCTCCTCGGGAGTGCCGGGCTGGTGGTAGACGAAGGAGTAGCCGCCGTCGTCGTTGCGCTTGAAGCTGGCCGGCGCCGTCTCCCGGCACAGGTCGCAGTCGATGCACTGGTTGTCCACGTAATAGCTTCCAGCGATGTTTTCCGGATAGCGGTTGGCAAGGTCGGCCATATTTTTGTCTCCTGGTTGATGGATCCGCGGATTAGCCCACCGACCCCTCCATCTCGAGGTCGATAAGTCGTTTGAGTTCCACACTGTATTCCATCGGGAACTGACGGACGAGGTCGTTGACGAACCCGTTGACGCTCAAGCTCATCGCCTGGCCCTCCGACAGCCCCCGCTGCTGCATGTAGAAAATCTGCTCCGCACTCACCTTGGAGACACTCGCCTCGTGCTGCACCGAGTTCCCCTCCCCGCGCGTGACGATCGCCGGATAGGTGTCCGTCCGGGAATCGGTGTTGATCAGCAACGCATCGCACTCCGTGTTGTTCTTGCACCCCTTCAGGTGGCGCGGGATGTGCACCAGGCCCCGGTAGGTGGCCCGGCCTTTCCCGATGGAGATGGATTTGGAGATGATGTTGGAACTCGTCTCGTCCGCCGCATGGATCATCTTTGCGCCGGTGTCCTGGTGCTGGCCGTTGTTCGCCAGCGCGATCGAGAGCACCTCGCCGCGGGCCTTGCGGCCCTTCAACACCACGCCCGGATACTTCATCGTCAGGCGGGAGCCGATGTTGCAGTCAATCCACTTGATCTCCGCCTCCTCGTGGGCGATGCCGCGCTTCGTCACCAGATTGAAGACGTTCGGGCTCCAGTTCTGCACCGTGATGTACTGGATCTTGGCGCCCTTCAGGGCCACCAGCTCCACCACCGCGCTGTGCAGGGTGACGGAGTCGAACTTCGGCGCCGTGCAGCCCTCCATGTAGGTCACCTCCGCGCCCTCATCCACGATGATCAGGGTGCGCTCGAACTGGCCGAAGTTCTCCGCGTTGATCCGAAAGTAGGCCTGCAGCGGGTGCTTCACCTTCACGCCCTTCGGCACGTAGATGAAAGAGCCGCCGGAGAAGACCGCGCTGTTCAGGGCGGAAAACTTGTTATCGGCCGTCGGGATCACTTTGCCGAACCACGGGCGGAAAATCTCCGGATGCTCCTTGAGCCCCTCCCGGCTGCCCACAAAGATCACCCCCTGCTCCTCGACCGCTTTCTTGATGTTGGAATAGGCGGCCTCGCTGTCGAACTGCGCCTCCACCCCGGCGAGAAACATGCGTTCCTTTTCCGGAATGCCCAACCGCTCAAAGGTGCGCTTCACGTCGTCCGGCACCTCGTCCCAGGTGCGCTTCGACTTCGCCCCCTTGGAAAGATAGTAACGGAAATCGTCGAAATGGATGTTCTGCAGGTCCTGGCTGGCCCAGTGCGTCGGCAGCGGCTTCTGCTGGAACACCTTCAGTGCCTTCTTGCGGAATTCCCGGACCCAGTCGGGATCGTCCTTGGCGTCGCAGATATAATCGATTGTCTTGTCGGTCAGGCCGGTGCCGGCGTCAAAGGCATAGTCCTCGGGATAGGAAAAATTTCCGATATCCTGATCGATGGCCAGATCCGGCTTTTCCTTGGGTTCGGTTTCGCTCATGGCTTTCTCCTTCAGGCCGCGACCAGGTCCTTCTCAACCCAGTCATAGCCCTTCTTCTCCAGTTCCAATGCCAGCTCCTTCGGTCCGCTCTTCACGATCTGCCCGCCCACCATCACGTGGACCACGTCCGGCACGATGTAGTCGAGCAGCCTCTGGTAATGGGTGATCACCAGGATCCCCAGCTTCGGGCCACGGAGGCTGTTCACCCCGTGGGAGACGATCTTCAACGCGTCGATGTCCAGGCCGGAGTCGGTCTCGTCGAGCACCGCGTACTTTGGTTCCAGCATCGCCATCTGCAGGATCTCGTTGCGCTTCTTCTCGCCGCCCGAAAAGCCGTCGTTGACGGCGCGGGAGGTGAAGGAGCGGTCGATCTTCAGCAAGTCCATCTTCGCGTAGAGGTGATGGTAGAACTCGACGGCATCCACCTCCTCGCCTTCCGGCCGGCGGGCGTTGAGGGCCGCGCGCAGGAAGTTGGCGATGGTCACGCCGGGGATTTCGCTCGGGTACTGGAACGCCATGAACAGGCCGGCGCGGGCACGCACGTCCGGTTCCAAACCCAAAATGCTCTCACCGTCCAGCAACACGTCGCCGCCGGTGACCTCGTAGTCCGGATGGCCCGACATCACCTTGGCCAGCGTGCTCTTGCCCGAGCCGTTCTTGCCCATGATCGCGTGGACCTGCCCCTTCGGGACGGTGAGGTTGAGGCTGTGGAGGATTTCCGTGCCGCCGATGCCGGCGCGGAGGTTTTTGATTTCTAGGGTGTTTTTCATTGCGAGGTTCCTTTCGCGAGGTGACCGCGAAACACCAGCTCGACGGAGTCGGCCTGGTAGGGACCCGGGAGCGCGCCGGTCAGTTTTTCCATCGTGCCGACGGGGACGGGCACGTCGTAGACGCGGCCGGTGTCGCGGCAGTGAAAATGGGCATGCGGGGCGAGGTTCGGGCAGTAGCGGGTCGGCTCCCGCTCGATGTTCACCTGTTTGACCAGGCCGCTGGAAACCAGCGCCTCCAGACAGTTGTAGACTGTGGCCATGGAAATGGTCGGCATGCGGGACTTCGTGCGGGCGTACACCTCATCCGCCGTGGGGTGATCGCGCTGATCAAGCAGCACGCCGAAGACCGTCTCCCGCTGGGGGGTGGACCGCTGGCCGGCATGGTCCAAAGCCGTCGCCA
>VHDM01000072.1 GCA_016876055.1 Verrucomicrobiota bacterium | reverse complement strand
CGCTTTCTTCCCGTCAGGCGTAGGGGGAACCGACGAAGCTGTGGAAGGGAGCGGTGGTGAAGGAGCGCTCGAGGAGGCCGTCGAAGATGGTGGGGACGGCATCGGCGGTCATGGGATGGAGATCGTGGAGGAGGATGATGGAACCAGGCTGGCTGGCGTTGAGGACGCGCTGGGCGATGGCCGCGCTGCCGGGCTTGCGCCAGTCCTGCGGATCGACAGACCAGTAAGCGACGCCCAAGCCCATCCGCGAGGCGATGATGCCCTGTTCCTTGCGGAAGGCGCCATAGGGGGGGCGGAACCAGACCGGAGTGACGCCGGTATGGCGGACAATGGCGTCTTGGCAACGGGAGAGCTGTTGTTCGACGGCACGGTCGCCCATGGGGGAGAGGCGGGGGTGGGTGTAGGTGTGGTTGGCAACGTCGTGCCCCTCGGCGACGAGACGCTTGGCGAGATCGGGGTAGGCGTCGACCTTGGCCCCGATCAGGAAAAAGGTGGCACGCATATCCCGCTTTTTCAGCTCGTCGAGAACGCGGTCGGTCACGCCCGGCGAGGGGCCGTCGTCAAAAGTCAGGGCGAGCTTGTTTCCGAAGCCCGGGCCGGAGTTGATGAAGGCGGGATTGACCTCGTTCTCGCCCGGTTCGATGACAATGCTGTTTTGGGCGCGGACGGGGACGGCTAGACCGGCACCAGCCGCCATGAGCAGCCGGAGAAAATCGTTCCGCCTCATTGACTTCCTATTTAGCACAACGAGGGGCATTCTCAAGATTCGTTTCCATGAAGATCTGCGACCTGACCCAGATTTATTCCCCCCGGGGTGGCGGGGTGCGCTCTTACCTGGAAGCCAAGCGGCGCTATTTCCGGGATCATACTGACCATGAGCATCTGATGATTGTGCCTGGGGCACGGACGGAGCAAGTGGAGGGGGGTAGGACGCAGTTATGGACGGTGGCTGGACCGCTGGTGAACCGCACATCGAGATACCGCTGGATGCTGGACTTACCGGGCTTGCTGAAGATTTTATATGACCAGCACCCGGAGGTCGTGGAAGCGGGGGACCCTTACCATGCCGCGATGATTTCCCGGAATTGGGCCAACCGGAGGGGGTCGGATTTCTTCATGTTTTACCATTCCCACTTTCCCGACGCGATGTTGCGGACGGTATTGAAGTTTGCGGGCACCTGGGCACGGGGCTGGGTGGAGCGGGTGGCGGGCGATTATCTTCGGAACATGTCCCAAAACAGCCGTGGGGTGTTTGTGGCCAGCCGGCACCTGATGAAAGTGTTATCCGGTTGGTCCCTGAAGGGATTGATCCATCTGCCATTGGGGGTGGACACCACGGTGTTTCAGCCCGAGGGAGAAAAAAGTCGCGAGGAGATCCGGGCGCGGCTTGGGCTGCCCCGGGACCGGCCGGTGTTTCTTTACGTAGGCAGGTTTTCCCCGGACAAGGATACGGCCCTGCTCCTGCGGACCTGGCTAAAGATTGGAGAACGGATGAAAAGCCCGTGGGTCGGAGTGATGGTGGGTGATGGCCAGATGACTGACGCGGTGGAGACGTTTGTCAGGCACAGCCCCAACGTACGAAGGGTGCCTTTTGTGAAAAAAACAGAGGAGCTGGCCGACTGGTACCGGGCGGCGGATCTATTAATCCATCCGGGCCGTTGGGAAACGTTCGGGCTGGTCCTGCTCGAGGCCCAAGGATGTGGACTGCCGGTGGTGGGATTTCGGGGCGGGGCGATGGAAGAGCAGGCGGCCGACCTCAAGGCGTGGTCGAACGAGCCGAGTTCCACCGGTCTGGCCGAAGCGGTGATCAAAAAATCGGCGTGCCTGAAGGAGGGCGACCGGGAGCGCGCGGCAAAATTTGTGGCCGAAGGATTCAGCTGGGAGCGAACTTTTGCGCGGCAGATGGAGGTTTATGAGCGGCGGAGATGATCCGGCGGAAAAGTTCCGGGTGCGGCCTTACCGACCGGAAGACCGGGCGGTGATCCGGAAGATCTGCGCGGACACGGGTTTTCTGGGTCAACCGATTGATCCGGTCTTCGAGGACCGAGAGTTGTTTGCCGATTTCTTGACGGCCCCTTACACCGATGCCGAGCCGGAAAACTGTTTTGTTTTGGAGGGATCCTTTGGGGCAATTGAGGGATACCTGACCGCGTCGAGTGACCGGAAGAAGCGGCGCAGGTATCTGGTAAAAAGCTTTTCCCGTTGGCTGGGGCGGGCGCTCTGGGGGCTGCTCGGGGGCTACGGGTCGGCAAGCCGTCGCTATTTACTTTGGTTGATTTTTCGGGGGAGGAGGGAAACACCCGCAGCGCCGAAAGATGCCGCCCACTTTCATATCAACCTGACTCCGGAGGCCAAGGCCGTGTCGTCCGCCCGGGGTTTAATTGACGCCTTTTTGGTAAAGGCGGCCCGGGACGGGGTGCGGTGTGTATATGGTCAGGTCGTAACCCGGGGGGACCGAAGGGGGGAGCGGACGTTTGCAAGGTACGGGTTCCGGGTCACCGACCGCAAGAGAGTGACAAAATTTCAGTCTCACTCCAAAGAGGAGGTGGCCCTGTGCACGGTGGTAAAGGATTTGGCGGAGTCGCCGCGGCTCTACGGGAAGGATCTGCAGCGGGAGGGCGGGCGGAGGTACGGGCGCATTGAGAAAAAGTTACTGCTTTCCCTGCACGACTTTCACCCTGGAACCCGGGACCGGATCGCCGACCAGCTGCAGTTTTGCCTGAAACAATGTCCCGGCCATGCTTCGATCCTGGTAATACCAGAATATCACCATGGCCCTGGAATCGAGACCTGTGCGAAAAGCCTGAAAAGCCTGGCTAGTTGGCAGAGCATGGGCCACGACTTGGCGATTCACGGGTATTTTCATGACCGCCGGGGCTTGCCCGAAAGTTCCTGGTTTTGGACCCAGTTTTACACCCAACAGGAGGCGGAGTTTTTTCGGCTCGATCCGGCAGAAACGGAGGCAAGGATCGATCGGGCCTTGGCAATCTGGCGGCGGCAGGGCTGGGCGGCGAAGGGATTTATAGCGCCTGGCTGGCTACATGAGCGCAGTGCCGAAAGGATCCTGCGAAGGAAGGGATTGGCCTATACCTGCCGGCTTACCGAGGTACTCCATTTAGCGGATGGGCGAAGAGACTTGGCGTGGGCGGGCACTTACAGCCTTCGGTCCCCGTGGAGAAGGGCCCTTGCGAGGCGCTGGCAGCCGCTTTGGAAGGCGGTCTGGGGAGCACGGGATTTGGTGCGATTGAGTCTGCATCCGGCAGACCTGGAGACGGGCTTTGCGAGGGATCAGGTGGGAAGCCTGCTCGGAGAGTTGTCGGCGCGGGGATATCGGTCAGTCTCATACGCCGAGCATGTCCAAGTGTGACCTTCACCTCCATTCCCGGTATTCCAACCGGCCGTCGGAATGGATTTTGCGCAAGGCGGGGCTGCCAGACAGTCTCTCCAAGCCAAGCCAACTCTACGAGTCCTTGCGGAAGCGCGGTCACGACTTCGTCACGATCACGGATCACAACACGCTGGGAGCGGCCCGTGAGTTAAAGGGCCGGGAGGGCTTCATCCCCGGGCTGGAAATCACAACCTATTTCCCGGAAGACCGGTGCAAGGTTCATTTGCTGGCGTGGCAGGTGGACGAAAGCCAATTTGTTGAGATAGAAAAACTCCGTCCCAATTTGATCGAGTTAGGCGCGTTTTTGCGAAAAGAGGGAATTGTGCACGCGGTGGCGCACCCGTTGATCAGCGTGGATGGGCGGATGACGGCAGACCACTTCGAAAAGCTGATCCTGCTCTTTTCGGTGTTTGAGACGATCAACGGATTGAGGTCGCCTCTGGCGGAGGAGGTGGTGCGGGCGTGTCTGGACGCACTGACCCCCGAGACGATCTGGGCCTTGGCGGAGAAACACCGCTTGGATCCGGTGGGCCGGGAGCCTTGGAAAAAAGGGCGAGTGGGCGGTTCGAACGACCATTGTGGGCTGTATGCGGGGCAGGTGTGGACGGAGGTGGCGGGGGCCAAGGACGCAGTTTCCTTCCTGCGCGGGGTGACGGAAGGAAAAGGAACGGCGCACGGAACAGGTGGTGATCCGGCCCGGTTCGTGAACGGGCTTTTTCACATCCTGTTTGAGTTTGTGCGGGAGAAAGTGGGGCAGCGGGCGCCCCGCGGATCGGCATTGTTATTGCGGATCGTGAACCGGTTTTTGGCCGGGGAGAATCCGGTGGAGGTCAGCTTCCTCGACAAGGCGAGGTATGCAGTGGAGATGGTCACGAGTGGGCGGATTTTTGAATTTTGGAAGGCCCCGGAGGGGGGCTTGAGCAAGGAGCTGGCGAATTATCTGGGAAATCCGGAAACCCGCAAAGTGTTACAAAGGGTTTTAGAGGAAGAGAAAAAGCCGGAACGGAGGAGTTTTCGGTTGGCATCCAAGGTGATCAACGACGTGGGATTCCGAATCGTGACCCGCTTCCTCGACCGGGTTAGCAAGGGGGACGTTCTGGCCGGTCTGGAGCCTTTGGCCGGGGTGATCCCGCTGGGGCTGGCGACGGCACCGTACCTTTACTCGTTCCATGCTTTGCGGGTGAACCGGGAATTGTGGGGCGAGGTGGCTGAGCGGTTGACGGGCCGGCGCCCGCCGGAGTTGAAGAACCCGCGGAAAGGCTGGTGCACGGATACGCTGGAGGATGTGAACGGGGTGGCGCGAACTATCCGGACCATGGCGGCTGTGGGCCGCCGGCAGGGGGCGGACCTGACGATTTTGACGAGCCGACCAGACCTGAAGCCGGAAGAGGGGGTGATCAATTTTTCCCCAGTGGGAGTGTTCATGATCCCCGAATATGAATTACAGCGGCTGAGTTTTCCGCCGATTCTTGAATTTTTGGATCATGTGGTCCGCCATGGGTACACGGAGTTGATTTTAAGCACCCCCGGGCCAATGGGGTTGACGGGGCTTTTGGCCGCGAAGCTTCTGGGCCTGCGGGTGAGCGCGATTTACCATACGGACTTTCCCCAGTACGCCCGGTTTCTCAGCGAGGATGATCCGATGGTGGAGGGAATGGCCTGGAATTATATGCACTGGTTCTACAGTCAACTGGACCGCGTCTATGTGAATTCCCAAAAATACCTAGACCGGTGGGTGGAAAAGGGGTTACCGCGGGAAAAGCTGGCCATCCTGCCGCGGGGACTGGAGACCGAGGTGTTTGACCTGCGGCACCGTCATCCAGAATTCTGGAAAAAGCGGGGAGCGCGGGGAAAGGTTGTGCTCTATGTGGGAAGGATTTCCAAGGAAAAGGAGCTGAACTTTCTAGCCCAGGTGGCCGACCGGATGAAGGGGGACGCCTCGGTCAGCTTTGCCTTTGTAGGGGACGGTCCTTTTCTTCCGGAGCTCAAGGCGAAGTTACCGCAAGCCCTTTTCACCGGTCCGCTGCACGACAGAGAATTGTCCGAAGCATACGCTTCGGCCGATCTTTTTGTATTTCCCAGCACCACTGACAC
>VHDM01000071.1 GCA_016876055.1 Verrucomicrobiota bacterium | reverse complement strand
GCGTTACTCCACGACCGGTGCGAGCACGATCAAGAATGCCCAGCCGATCACGGTGGAAACCCGGCGCGGTCAGGTTGCGATCGCCCACAACGGAAATCTCGTCAACGCGGGCCGACTCCGGGCGGAGTTGGAAGCCGATGGCTCCATTTTTCAGACGACCACGGATAGCGAAATCATCCTCCATCTCATCTCCCGCCCGAATCCGGCAATCGGGGGAGGGGCCTTGGCCCAGGCGCTGTCCCGCGTGCACGGGGCCTACTCCCTGGTGTTGATGGGGGAGAAAGAGGTCATCGGGGCCCGGGATCCGTTTGGCTTCCGGCCTTTGGTGATCGGGAAACTTGATGATGCGATTATCTTTTCCAGTGAGACCTGTGCGCTGGATCTGATCGGGGCGGAATTTGTGCGGGAGGTGGAGCCTGGCGAGGTGGTGGTGGCCGACGAGGACGGCCTGCGTTCCTTCAAGCCGCACAGTGAACCTTCCCGTGAGGCCCTCTGCATTTTTGAGTTTGTCTATTTTGCCCGGCCCGACAGCCAGCTGGGAGGACGTAACGTCAGCCATGCCCGCATCCGGATGGGGCGCGAATTGGCGCGAATGCATGCGGTGGAGGCCGACATCGTCGTGCCGGTGCCGGACTCCGGCACTTATGCGGCGATGGGATATTCCGAACAGTCCGGCATCCCGCTGGAGCAGGCCTTTGTGCGGAACCATTACATCGGGCGGACCTTTATCCAACCCAGCCAACTGATCCGGGACTTTAACGTCCGGGTGAAGTTGAATTTGATCCGAAGCGCGGTGCAGGGCAAGCGGGTGGTCGTGGTGGATGATTCGATCGTGCGGGGAACCACGGCCCGCGCCCGAGTCACCAACCTGCGCGAGGCCGGCGCCCGGGAAGTGCACATCCGCGTAAGTTGTCCGCCGCACCGTTTCTCCTGCCACTACGGCATCGACTTTCCCGACCCCAAGGATCTGCTCGCGAACCGGATGACGAAGCAGGAGATTACCAAGTACCTGGGGGCTGATTCCCTCGGGTACCTTGATGTCGAGGGCATGGTGAAGGCCTGCAAGTTGCCGGCCTCCAAATTTTGTCTGGCCTGCTTTACCGGGGATTACCCCGTGGCCTTTGCCGCCGATGACGACAAGGGAGTTTTGGAAAGGCGCCGGGAACAGGCGACCTCATTGGTGCCGGAGGATGAACTCCGGCAGCGGCTCCTTTTGTAGGCAGGATGGCACGCGACGCCTACGCGAGGGCCGGGGTCGATATCACCTTGGGCAACCGGGTGAAGTCCGGATTGGGTGCCTTGGTCCGATCCACCCGTCGACCCGGGGTGATCGGAGGCATCGGGGCTTTTGGCGGATGTTTTGACGGAAAAATCCGCGGTTACCGTCATCCCGTGCTGGTGGCCAGCATCGACGGGGTTGGCACCAAGCTGAAGGTGGCCCACCAGCTGGGCCGACACGGGACCATCGGGGAGGATCTGGTCAACCACTGCGTCAACGACATCGCCGCCTTGGGGGCCGAGCCATTGTTTTTTCTCGATTACTTCGGTACGGGGAAACTGGACCCGAAGATTTTCCGGCAAATTCTGGCCGGGTTGGTTCGGGGGTGCCGCAACGCGGGTTGTGCGCTGCTTGGGGGTGAGACCGCCCAAATGCCGGGAATTTATTTGGGCAAGGATTACGATCTGGTGGGATCGATCGTCGGAGTTTTGGAAAAAGGGAAGGCCACGGATGGCCGTACCATCCGGCCGGGGGATGTGATTCTGGGTCTTCCTTCGAATGGCCTGCAAACCAATGGGTACACCTTGGCGCGGGATATTCTGCTGAAAAAAGCCCGGTACCGTTTGGGGCAAAAGCTGCCGGGGTCATCCCAATCCGTGGGGCAACTTTTATTGGCGGTGCATCCCAACTATCGACCGGCTCTCCGGAAGATCGCGCGCCGAGTCAAGATCAAGGGTGCCGCCCACATCACCGGGGGCGGGTTGATCGATAATCCTCCGCGGATTCTTCCGCGGGGGACCGCGGCAGAGGTCCGGCTGGGCAGTTGGCCGATTGCACCGCTTTTCCGAATCTTGGTTGCCAAGGGTCGGCTGAACGTGGCCGAGGCTTACCGGACTTTCAACATGGGGATCGGAATGATCGTGGTGGTGGGTCGCCAGGATGTGGAAAAAGTGAAGCGGGCGGTTCGGTGTTACCAAATCGGCCGGATCGTACCAGGGGACCGGAAGGTGCGATTGATCGGATGAGTCCGGGAATCCAGCGCGCCCTGCTTTCGGTTTCCGACAAGTCCGGCCTGGCGGAGTTTGCCAAGTTTCTGGCCGGACGCGGGGTGGAACTGATTTCCACCGGGGGCACGGCCAAGGCGCTCCGGGAGGCGGGGGTGAAGGTGATGGAGTTGAGCGATTACACGGGCTTCCCGGAGATGATGGATGGTCGGGTGAAAACCCTGCATCCCAAGGTGCACGGCGGGCTTTTGCAACGAAGGGATCTGGAGGCGCACCGTGCGCAGGCCAAAAAGCACGGGATTCCCACGATCGATTTGGTGGTGGTGAACCTTTATCCGTTTGAACAGACGGTGGCGAAGCCGGACTGCACCCCGGAACTAGCCATCGAGAACATCGATATCGGCGGGCCGAGCCTGTTGCGCAGTGCGGCCAAGAATCACGAGGCGGTCACGGTGGTGGTGGATCCAGCTGACTACGTCACCGTCCAGAAAGAGATGGAGAAGGCCGGGGACACCACCTTGAAAACCCGGCAAAAGCTGGCTGCCAAAGTGTTCGGGCACACCTCGCACTACGACCATTTGATTTCCACCTACCTGACGCAGCGATTCGAACCCGATCCGCTGCCGGAGACGGCTGGTTTGTTGCGGCGGAAAGCCCAGTCCCTTCGTTACGGGGAGAATCCGCATCAGAAGGCAGCCCTGTACGGAAACTTTCTCGAGTCCTTCCGGCAAGCGCACGGCAAGGAGCTATCTTATAACAACGTGTTAGATCTGAGTGCGGCGGCGGCACTGATCGCGGAATTTCGGGACAGGGATCCGACCCTCGTGATCCTCAAGCACACCAATCCTTGCGGGGTGGGAACCGGGAAGAAACTGGTGGAGGCCTGGGAGAAGGCCTTTGCCACGGACCGGCAGGCTCCTTTTGGGGGGATCCTTGCTGCCAACCGGCCTCTGGACGGCGAGACCGCCCAAGCGATCTCCGCGATCTTCAGCGAGGTGATTCTGGCGCCCTCCTTTAGTGCGGAGGCCTTGGCGATCCTGCAGGCCAAAAAGAATCTTCGGCTGATCGAAAATCGTGAAAAGGCCGCCGCGGGATGGGATTTCCGAAGTGTGCGGGGAGGGGGATTGCTGGTGCAGGAATCGGACGACCGGGGCGATCAGGAAAAGGATTGGAAGGTGGTGACGAAGCGGCAGCCCACCGAAGCCGAGAGGCGAGCGATGCGCTTCGGTTGGAAGGTGGTTCGCCACGTGAAGTCCAACGCGATCGTCTATGCGACCGAGGACCGAACGTTGGGAATCGGGGCGGGTCAGATGTCACGGGTGGACAGCTCCCGGATCGCCGTGTGGAAAGCGGGGGAGGCGAAACTGTGCCTCAAGGGCAGTGCGGTGGCTTCCGACGCCTTTTTTCCTTTTCCCGATGGGCTGGAGGCGGCGGCTCAGGCGGGGGCGACGGCGGCGATTCAGCCGGGCGGCAGCGTGAAAGATGCGGAGGTGGTTGCGGCGGCGGACCGGCTCGGGGTGGCGATGGTCTTCACCGGCCGGAGGCATTTCCGGCACTAAACCGGTCAGGCGCGGGCGTGCGCGTCGAGGTCGATCCAGTTGTTCCCGTCGGCCTTGAGCATGAGATCGGATTCGCGTGGTCCCCAGGATCCTTGCCGGTAGAGGGCCATGGGATTGTCCTGCCATCCGTGGCGGACGGCATCGACCAGCCGCCAGGCTTCGAGCACCTCGTCGGCTCGGGTGAAGAGGGTGGAATCGCCGTAGATCGCATCCCCCAGCAGGCGCTCGTAGGCCTCGGGGGAGTAGGAGCCGAACTCGGTGGCATAGCAGAACTCCATGTCGACCGGTTGGACGGAGGATTTGCCAAGGCGCTTGGCGTTGAAGCTGAGGTGGACGCCCTCGTCCGGCTGAAGGCGGATGTGCATGGCATTGCGATGAAGCAGGTCCCCGAACTCCGCGCGGAAGAGGGTGGCGGGGGGGCGACGGAAAACGATGACGATTTCTGACGCGCGGGTGGTGAGGGCCTTGCCGGTGCGCAGGTAAAACGGGACACCGGACCAGCGCCAGTTGTCGATCTGAACTTTGAGCGCGGCGTAGGTCTCGGTGGTGGTGTGGGGAGAAACGCGGTCGGTCTGGCGATAGCCCTCGTACTGGGCCCGGACGGTGCTGGCCGGGATCATTTCGGGCTTGGGGGTGGGGATGGAGCGGAGCACCTTCACCTTCTCATCGCGGATGGATTCCGAAGAAAGGTTGGCAGGAGGCTCCATCGCGGTGATCGCGAGGAGTTGCATCATGTGGTTTTGCACCATATCCCGCATGGCCCCGACCTCGTCATAAAAGGCGCCGCGGGTGCCGACCCCTTCCTGTTCCGCCACGGTGATCTGCACGTTGTCGATGAGGTTACTGTTCCAGATCGGCTCCCAGATGGAGTTGGCGAAGCGAAAATAAAGAAGATTTTGGACTGTTTCCTTGCCGAGGTAGTGGTCGATGCGGAAGAGGTTGGACTCGTCGAGGCAGGCCTGCAGGTCATCGACCAGCTGACGGGCGGAGGTCAGATCGTTTCCGAAGGGTTTCTCCACCACCACGCGGGCGGGCAGGCCCGGGCGGACCAGACCTACCTTGGCCAGTTGCTGGACGACGGTGGCAAAGTAATCCGGGGCGGTGGCGAGATAGAAGATGTGCTGGGTGAGGCCGCGGGTTTTCGCGAGATCATCGAGAATCTTTTTCAGGGAAGCGTAGGCGGCGGGATCGTCAAAGTTGCCCTGGTGATAGGTCAGGCGGGGAATGAACTTATCCCACTCACCGCTTGCCACGGGGCGAAGACGGGAGAATTTATCGACCCCCTCCTTCATTTCCCTGCGAAACTCCTCGTCCTTTTTGGGCCGGCGGGCGAAGCCGATGATGGCGTAATCCTTCGGCAGGATGCCCTCGTGTTGGAGGCCGAAGAGGGCGGGGACGAGCTTGCGGCTGGTAAGGTCACCGCTGGCGCCAAAGATCACCATGACAAACGGGGGCAGGACCTTGCCGGGGACAGGGGCAGGGGCGGCGGACGATGCGGTGGCCTTGGGTTTGGCGGGCGCGGCGACGGGGCTCATGGCGAAGTGCAATGGTAGATTTCCACCGTCCCGCGGTCACTGAGAACCTTTGCGGCCGGGAAAGCGGCGGCGGGGTCCTGCTTGGCCAGAGCGCGGATATACGGCTCTTTGGAGGGGCCGCGGGTGACGAACCAGATGGCCCGGGAAAAACGGAGGAGGTGGTAGGTGGAGGTGATCCGGGGGACGCCCAGCTTTGGGACAAAGTTGGGCGCCATGAAGAGCTTGTTTTCCTTCAAAGCCTCCGTGCCGGGAAAGAGGGAGGAGGTGTGACCGTCCTCGCCGATGCCCAGGAGGATGAG
>VHDM01000070.1 GCA_016876055.1 Verrucomicrobiota bacterium | reverse complement strand
ACCGGACATCCGGTGGCCACCGCCGGAATCACCTGGTGGATAATCAGATTCATCGGGTGATTAAAGGCGCTGATCGCCGTCACCAGACCGCCCGGCTCCCGATAGGTGTGCGCCAGCCGATTCATGGAGGCGGCATTGAGCCGCATCGGGATCTCCCGGCCCGCCAGATGCGGAATTGTCTCGATCGCCACCTTCACCCCATGGAACGCCCGGGCCATCTCCACCTTGGTATCCATGAGAGGCTTACCCCCCTCGGCGAGCGACTGGCGGATCATCTTTTCCTCATTGGCCTTGAGGAGGTTTCCAAACTTTTCGAGAATTTCCATCCGCTGGGGAACGCTCAGCCAGCGGCTACGATCGGAGAAGGCGGCCGCGGCCTGGTCCAACCGCTTTTGCACTTCCGCGCGGTCCTGTACCGCCACTGCCCCCACCTTTTTGCCGTCATAGGGGCTGAAAATGTCCAAGAGCTTCACCTCATCATCCTACTCAGCGTGGGCGAACCCGCACAATGACAGTCATAATCCTTCCGCCCGGTAATTTTTTCCCATAGCGTCTCAGCTATGCCGATTCTGCTTACGGCCATGTTGGTGGGACTGGTGGGCCAGTTGGTCGACGGGGCACTCGGGATGGCCTATGGCGTTACCTGCTCCTCCTTTCTTCTCACCCTTGGGGTGGCCCCCGCCATGATCAGCTACAGCGTCAAGGTTTCGGAAATTTTCACCACGGGGATCAGCGGGGTGAGTCACCTCTTCCACCAAAACGTCAACCGCGCCCTTTTTTGGGAAATTGCCATTCCCGGGGTCCTGGGAGGGGTTACCGGAGCCTACATTCTTTCCAACTTCCCCGGCGATAAGCTTAAGCCATGGATCAGCGTCTATCTCATTCTGATGGGCGGATACATTCTCTGGCGATCCAACCATAAACCGATCTCCATTGGCACCGAACCCACCAAAGCGGTTCCGCTGGCCGCCACCGGAGGGTTTCTCGACGCCGTCGGCGGAGGTGGCTGGGGACCAATCGTGACCTCCACGCTGTTGGCCAAAGGCCACCAGCCCCGTTATGTGATCGGATCGGTAAACCTGGCCGAATTTTTTGTCACCCTAAGCCAGGCCGTCACCTTTTTTATCTTCCTACAATTGGAAAATTTCAAAATCATCGCCGGGCTCATTTTGGGTGGAATCATTGCCGCCCCCTTCGCCGCCAAACTTTGCCAAATCCTCCCCTCCAAGGTCCTCATGCGGATTGTCGGGATCGTTCTCATCCTCATCAGCACCCGCACCCTGCTTTTAGCGCTGGGGAAAATTTAAACTTCGATACTCTCTCCCGGCTTCAGCACATCGACCTTGCACCCGTGCTGCTCGGCCTCCTTCTTAAAAATCCCTGGGTCCACCTCGATCAATTCGAAGGTGTTGTAGTGCATCGGCACCGCCCGCTTCGCTTTGAGCATCCTCACCGCCTCGGCCGCATCGACAGGACCCATCGTGAAGTTGTCGCCGATCGGCAATAGGGCGAGATCGATGCGGTTCCGGCGCCCCAAAAGCTCCATGTCCATGGTCAGGGCCGTGTCTCCCGCAAAGTAGATCGTCTTTCCGTCCGCTTGGATCAGAAATCCCACCGGAGCAGCCACTGAGATCGTTTTCCCACCCTCGTCCACCGAGGAGCTGTGATGTGCGATCGTTAGTTGGACTCGGCCAAAGGGGAAATCCTTCCCACCTCCACAGCCCATCGGATGCACCTTCGCACCTTGCGCCCCGGCATGCAGGGCCAACTCGTAGGGGGCCACCACCGTGGCACCGGTCCGCTTGGCGATCGCCACCGCATCCCCGTAATGATCCCCGTGACCGTGAGAGACTAGGATAAAATCAGCCGAGACCTGGTCGGCAGTCGTCGCCGCCTTTGGATTTCCCGTCAAAAACGGATCGACCAGGACTTTGGACTTGGCCGTCGTCAGTAGAAAACAGGAGTGACCGAGAAAGCGGAGATTCATGCATCTGCAAGATTCCCTGGAGTTTCCCTCCGGGCAAGCTCGTCTTCCCCACCCTTGTTCTTGCCCGTGCCCCAAGGCTGCCTCCATTCTCTGGCGATGCGCCCCTCCGAACTGGCTGCCTGGAAGGCTCTCCAAGCCCATGCGGCCGCCACCCGCGCTTCCCCTTTGCGGGACCTTTTTACCCAGAACCCGAAGCGAGGAGAAATTTTTTCCATCCGTTGGCAGGACCTGCTCTTGGACTATTCCAAAAACTGGATCACCACCGAAACCCTCGTGCTGCTGCGAACCCTTCTGCAGGAGGCCAAGGTCGAGGAACTGCGCGACCGGATGTTTCGCGGAGAAAAGATCAACTCCACGGAAAACCGCTCCGTCCTTCATATCGCCCTACGGCGGCCCACCCACCAGCCCCTGAAGGTGGACGGCCAGGACGTGATGCCGGAAGTGGAAAAAGTCCGGCAGCAGATGAAGACCTTTTCCGAAAAGGTGCGCTCGGGTGAATGGAAGGGGTACACCGGACAGCCCATCTCCCATATCGTGAATCTCGGGATCGGCGGGTCCGACCTCGGCCCTGTCATGGTCACGGAAGCGCTCAAGCCCTACGCCCGGCGGGATCTTAAGCTCCACTTCGTCTCCAACATTGATTCCACCCACTTGGCGGAGGCCCTGCGCACCTGTCAGCCTGCCACGACCTTGTTTCTGGTCGCCTCCAAGACCTTCACCACTCAGGAGACCCTGACCAACGCCCACTCCGCCCGGAAATGGTTCCTTGAGGAGGCCCGGGACGAAAAGCATATCGCCAAACACTTTGTCGCCCTCTCCACGAATGAGCCCGAAGTGAAGAAATTTGGCATCGATCCCGCGAACATGTTCCCGTTCTGGGATTGGGTGGGCGGCCGCTACTCCCTTTGGTCAGCGATCGGCCTGAGCATTGTCCTCTCCATCGGCTACGAGCGCTTCGCCGAACTGTTGGCCGGTGCCCACGCCATGGATGAGCACTTCCTAAAAACCCCGGCGGAGCAGAACCTCCCCATGACCCTTGCCTTGCTGGGGGTCTGGTACAACAACTTCCACGGGGCCCAGACTCACGCCATCCTCCCCTACGATCAGTACCTCCACCGGTTCCCCGCTTATTTCCAACAGGGAGACATGGAAAGCAACGGCAAGCGCGTGGACCGCGATGGCAAGCTTGTGGCGTGGGACACCGGTCCAATTATTTGGGGCGAGCCCGGCACGAACGGCCAGCATGCGTTCTACCAACTTATCCACCAAGGGACGAAGCTGATCCCCTGCGACTTCCTCGCCTCCGTGGAAACCTTCAACCCGATGGGGTCACACCACGACATCCTCCTCGCCAACTTCTTTGCGCAAACCGAGGCCCTCATGAAAGGCAAGACCGAGGCTGAGGCCCGCAAGGAACTCGAGAAGGACAGTCTCAAAGGCGAAGCACTGGAAAAACTTCTCCCGCACAAGGTGTTCCCCGGAAACCGCCCGACCAACTCCATCCTGGTCCAACGCTTTGATCCTAAAACCCTGGGTGCCCTGATTGCTCTCTATGAGCACAAGATCTTCGTCCAGGGGGCTATTTGGAACATCAACTCCTACGACCAGATGGGCGTGGAACTCGGCAAACAGCTGGCCAAAAAGATCGAGCCGGAACTATCCAAACCCGGCCTCGTCACCTCCCACGACTCCTCGACCAATCTCCTGATCAACGACTACAAAAAACGCTCCCACCGCGGCTGATTTTAGGAAAGCATCACTTCATGCGCTTTCTGCTTGGTTTGGCTCTCCTGGTTGCAGGGACTGCCATCTCCCCGGCCTGCAGCCGAATCCTTTGGAACGACAACAAGTACGGGGTTTTGGTGGCCCGATCGATGGACTGGCCGGAGAGCACGGAGCCGGTCTTATGGTTTCTGCCAAGGGGCATGGAACGGGACGGCTCGAAATGTGGACCCGAAACCGTGGTGCAAGAGAATCCCCTGCGCTGGACTTCAAAATACGCAAGCGTTGTGGTGGGAATTTATGGGGTGGGTTCGATCGATGGCATGAACGAAAAAGGGCTGGGGGGCCATCTTCTTTATCTGGCCAAAACTGATTTCGGACCAAGGGATCCCAAGAAAAAGGGCGTTTCCGCCGCGCTCTGGCTCCAATACGTGCTGGATCAAGCCGCCACCGTCAAAGAGGCGCTGGCCTTACTCAAGAACGCGCAGCCCGTCCTGGTTCAGGCCCACGGTCATGACGCCACCATCCACTTGGCTCTTGAGGATAAAACGGGCGACTCCGCCATCATTGAGTACGTCGGCGGCAAACCCAAAATCCACCAAGGGCGGCAATACACCATCATGACCAATGACCCGCCTTACGAAGAGCAGTTGGCTCTCCTGGCGAAGATGGATTTTTCGAAGCCTGGACAGGACACTCCCGTTCCGGGAAATATTTCGGCTCCTGATCGCTTCCAGCGGGCGGCCTACTATTCCAAGTTCTTCCCGGAGCCGAAGGACATGCAGGAGGCTTTTGCCACCCTTCTGGCCGCGATCCGCGGTGTTTCGGTCCCCTTCGGCACGCCTTACATCAAGCTGGGGGATGGCTTTCCAGTTTATAATACCGAGTACCGCACCGTCGCTGATCTAACCCACGGGGTCTACGGATTTGAACTAACCACCACTCCAAACTTCTTCTGGGTAGATTTTGCGGATTTTAAACCGGAAAAGGGCCAACCGGCTTTATCCCTGACCCCCGGCGCCATTGATCTGGCCGGGGATGTTTCGTCTCACTTCAGGCCCGCGACTCCACCTTTTTGATTCTTCGAAGAGGCCCAGGATTTCGCCTGGCTCGTGAAATCGAATTTTTGCGTGTGCCGCTCGTGAAATTCAAAAAACGGAAAAACTTCCACCCGGAATCGGTAGCGGATCTGTAAGGGTGCTGCCACGCCCCCTGCTATCCGACGGGTGGTAGTTAGAAAATCAACTTCGCGGACCGTCACCAGAAAGCCCATCACCTCGACAGGTTTTTTTAGCCTTCCCTCCAACCGGAGTCTGGAGAAATCCCGCTTGGCCACCCAGCAGTGGCCGCTGGTTTGGGCCATCACCGCATCCCGTCCGCTCATGGTCTTAACCCCTTTCTTCGGAGCAAAAGCCAGTCGATAGCAAGGCTCCCCCTGGGATTCATCCTCCCCTTCCAGTTTCCAGTCAAAGAGATCGAGGTGGTCGAGAATGGAGCTGTCCTCTTTGGGGTTTTTGGCGTGCATCCCCGGGGAAATTCTCTGGGTCTCCCGGCCGCCAGGGATGGGAACAGAGGATGCTGCCACCTGAATCGTTTTTTCCTCCCGCTCTTCCACTGCACCTTTCTCGTTTAACTCCTCTTTAACCTCCACCAAACGGCAGGGCGTAGCTCCATATTTTCTTAGGTTTTCCTGATCTCTGTCCCGGGCCTTTTCGGCGATTTGCAAAGGGGTCAGGGCGAGTGCCGGGGTCGTGAAACCCATCAAAAATGCTGAAGACAGGGCAAGCGCGGAAATCACTCTCAACACCCCTAAACTAATAAGCACCGAAACCGACGACAAATTTAAATAATTAAAGGATAGTACTTAAGGGATATCCACTAACCACCGATCGGATGCCAGGTGGTCTTAATTTCTGTCGTATCCAGAATGCGATACGGATCTTCGTCGTCCTTGGCCCTGTCGGG
>VHDM01000069.1 GCA_016876055.1 Verrucomicrobiota bacterium | reverse complement strand
CCCACCAAGGTGCTCTGCGTGGCCCCCCTCCTGGCGGACGCCATCGTCCGGATCCACGCCGGCGAATCCGTCTCCTCCCTCTTCGAAATTCGCGCCGGCGTCAAAACCTGAAATACGGAACGGTCCCGCCCTCCAGGCCTACCGGAATCAAACGTCCCGGCGACCACACGGGCTAACTTTTCTTCCCCCCGGCGGCCAGGGCAATGGGGCTCGCAATCAGGATCGAGGAATACGTCCCTACCAGGATTCCTATCAGCAGGATCAGGGCAAAATCATTGATCACCCGTCCGCCAAAAAGAAAGAGCACCAATATCGCCAGGACGGTGGTCGCCGAGGTCATCAAGGTACGGCTCAGGGTCTGATTGATCGCCAAGTTCATCGCCTCCGCCCTGTTGCCATGCAGCCCGCCTCGGAAAGTCTCCCGGATCCGGTCGAAGATCACGATCGTGTCGTTAATGGAGTAGCCGGCCACCGCCAGGATCGCGCCCACCATCGGCAGGGAAAGCTCCCGCCCCAGCAGCACAAAAATGCCCAGACTGATCAAGACATCATGGATCAGGGCCACGATTGCCCCGATGGCGAAGGCCGACTCAAACCTCCATGCCACGTAAAGGAAAATTCCCACCACGCCCAAAATCAGCGCGATCAAGGCGTTCTTCTTTAGCTCCTCCCCCACGATCGGCGCCACCTTATCCAACTGGATCTGGGTGAATCCGGCCGAAGGAAAGTCCTGTTGCAGCTTGGCCACGGCCGGTTCGCCTTTACCGAAAGCGGTCCGTAACGAAAGGATCTCATCCTGACCCACTGGGCTGCGCTGGTACTGGGCCACTTCGGCCAGGTTGCCGAGCGCGGAACGCACCCGCCCGTCGTCGATCTTCTCTTGGAAGCGGAGGGTCACCAGGTCGCCACCCGTGAAGTCCACGCCCAGGGCCTTGATTCCACGGACCCCCACGGCCGCCGCCCCGGCTGCCAACAGGAGGACCGAAAGTAGATACGCCGGGCGCCGCCACGCCAGGAAGTTGTACCTCGTTTCATGAAAGAGGGTGGTCATGTGCAGCTTGGCCTTGCCGCCCCTGTCCGCCAGCCACTCGGAGCCCGTCCGGCTTACCACCAACGCCGCAAACAAGCTGGAGAAGATACCCAGACAGAGCACCGTCGCGAAGCCCTGCACCGGGCCGGACCCTTGCCAGAAGAGGATCGCCGCCGCGATCACCGTCGTCACGTTGGCGTCCAAAATCGAGCTGAAGGCGTGCTGGAAGCCGGAGGCAACCGTTTCAAGCCCACTGCGATGCCGATTCATCTCCTCGCGAATACGCTCAAACACCAGAACGTTGGCGTCCACGCCGATCCCGATCGTTAATATCAATCCCGCCAATCCCGGTAGGGTGAGCGTAAAACCAAACTGGGCGAGCAGCCCGCAAAGAATCAAAATGTTGATGACCAGTCCAAAGACCGCGACCAGGCCCAGCCATCGGTAGTACAGCAACAAAAACAGCGTCACCGCCACGAGACTCATCCAGCCCGCCGTGATCCCGCTCTGCACCGAACTCGCCCCCAAACTCGGATCCACCCCGCGTTCGTCCACGATCGCCACGGGATTTTCCAGCGGGTTTTTCAACACGCTGGCCAGCTCCTCCGCCTCGGCAGCGCTCATGTTTCCACCGGAAATTTCACAACTCCCGTAGATCGCCGTCCGGATCACGGGCGCCGAATACACCTCCCCGTCCAACACCACCGCCATGCGCCTTCCGATGTTCTGCTCGGTCAGTTTCCCAAATCGCTCCCGCCCCTCATTATTAAATTCGATGATCACCACCGGCCGCCCTAGCGGGTCCACACTGCGGTAGGCGTTCGCCACGTTTTTGCCGGACATCTCCGGCCGCCGCTTCACCACCAACGGCGCTTCCACCAGCTCGCCGCTTCGGCCCCGGTCCCGCAACTTGCGCACCTGGAAATCGAAGGGCACCTCCGGCACCCGGCCTGAGGCCTTCTCGATAAGGGCGTCACTCTCCGGATGAACGAGGGTAAACTCCAGCTTGGCCACCTTCTCCAGTTGCCGTCGGTAGGAGATCTTGTCCGCCTCGCTGACGCCCGGGATCTGTACAATGATCCGCTTGTCCCCCACCGGTTGAATCACCGGCTCGGCCACACCCGCGGTGTCCACCCGCTTCCGGATCACCTCCACCGCCTGGTCCACCGCACTCCGATCCGCCTCGCCCGCGAGCTCCAGCAGGAACTGCGTCCCGCCCCGCAAATCCAAACCGGGCTTGATCTTGATTTTCCATTGCCCGTCCTCCCCTTTTACGAACAGGGAACTCAGGCAGAGCAGCACCAACGATGCCGTCAGCGCCAAGCTCAGCTGCATCCGCTTGCGGGCATCGGCTGTCAGGAAATAGCCGATAAAGAGAACGAAGAAGACCAAGCTCAGGCCAAACTGCAGCGCGATCACGGAGGAATCCTTAGGCGGCGGGGGCTGGGTCCGACTTCTCCACCGAGGTGATCGTCGAACGCTGCACCTCGATCTTCACGTTGTCGGCCACCTTTAACACCACCACGGCGTCCTTCAGGTTGGTCACCGTGCCGTAAATTCCCCCGGCCGCCACCACCCGGTCCCCCGTCTTTACCGCCGAAATCAGCTTTGCGTGTTCTTTTTGCCGCTTCATCTGCGGCCGGAGCAACACGAAGTACATCAGCACAAAAAGGATCACTAGCGGCAGCAGTTGCACCCACGCCGGGGGTTGGCTGCCGTCCGTCGGGGTGGGCGCCATCAACAGCGGCCATGCGTAAAAAATTGTTGCACTCATGCTTTTTCTTTCTCCTGCTCCTTCCCTCCCCGATGGTAGCGACCTAGGAACTCCGTGGACCATTCGACCCACCGGCCCCCCAGGATGGCCGCCCGGGCCTGCCGGACGGTCTCAAGGTAGAAGTGGAGATTATGGAGGGAGATCAGCCGTAATCCCAAAAGTTCCTCTGCCTTGATCAGATGTTGAACATAGGCTCGGCTGAACCGCGAACAAGCATAACAGGCACAACCCCTTACAATTGGATTTTCGTCCCGCGTCCACGTCGGCTTCCGGGCGGAAACCGGTCCCGTGTCCGTGCAAGCTGTCCCGTTCCGCGCCACGCGTGTCGGCAACACGCAGTCGAACATGTCCATCCCTTTGCCGATCATCCGCACGATTTGGTCCGGATGACCCAACCCCATCACATAGCGCGGTCGGTCGGCCGGTAGATGCGGCTCGCTTGCGTCGATCGCCTTCATCATCAGATCCTCCGGCTCGCCCACGCTCACCCCACCCACCGCATATCCGTCAAAACCGATCTTCTGCAGCTCCTCCAGGCTCTTCGCCCGCAGGTCGCCGTAATCCCCGCCCTGCCCGATTCCGAATAGTAAATTTCGGTGGCCGATTCGGTCCTGTTCCTCGCGGCAGATTCGGGCCCAGCGGTGCGTCCGCGTTAGGCTCGCCGCCATCCGCTCCCGGTCACATGGCCAGGGGGGACACTCGTCAAACGCCATCATCACATCTGATCCCAGCGTGTTCTGTGCCTGGATCGCCTCCTGGGGTCCCAGGAAGAACTTCTTCCCGTCCACGTGACTCGAAAACATCACCCCGGCCTCCGTCATTTCCCGGATCTTCGCCAGGCTAAAGACCTGAAATCCCCCGCTGTCCGTCAGGATCGGCCCACGCCAGCCCATGAATTTGTGCAGCCCGCCCATTTGCTGGATCACCTCTAACCCCGGACGGACCACCAGGTGATAGGTGTTGCCCAACACAATCGGGGCCTTCATTTCGATCAGTTCGTCCGGACTTACCCCCTTCACCGAGGCCTGGGTTCCCACCGGCATAAACACCGGGGTCGGCACCTCTCCGTGAGCCGTCTGCAAGACCCCGGCCCGGGCCTTGCCATCCGTTTTTTCCAGCCGGAACACCTCCCCGGATTTTCTCACGGAACGATGACCTCCACCCCCTTCTTCTCCAACCGGAACGTCACCGGCGTTTCCCCGCCGTACTCCCCATCCACCTCCAGGGCAACCCGACCCTCCGCCTCCACCGTCAGCGCCGGAGTCTGCAGATACTTTACCTCCGGGAGCGACTCCGGCCCGCCCATCAAAACACCCTGCAGATACCAAAGTAGGTCCAACGGGCCGGATTTAGGAAAAATGCACACATCCAGCTTCCCGTCCGCCATGTCCGCCTTTGGAAAAAACCGGAACGGTCCCCCGTAATGCCGGCCGTTCCCGATCAACACCATCGCTCCGGCAAATTCCCCGTCCTCGGTCTTCACCCGTAAACGAGGGGCCGGGGCCACCGTCACTTGCGCCACGGTGAGAAGATAGCTCCAGGGTCCCCAGGCCCGCTTGGCTTCCGGGTGGGTCTTTCTCACCACTTCCGCATCTAGCCCCACCCCGGCCAACTGGAGAAAGCGTCTTTTATTCGCGTAACCCAGATCCACGCGGCGCCGGTGGTTTTTTCGGATCACCGCCACGGCCCGCTCCAGATCCGGGGAAATCCCCAGTTCCAGCGCCAACACATTCATCGTCCCCACCGGCAGGATGCCCAACGCACACCGGCTTGGGTCAATCCCGCTCAACACCTCGTTTACGGTGCCGTCTCCCCCCGCGGCCACCAAGGTGCGAAACCCCATCGCGACCGCCTCTCTCGCCCTCCTCTCCCCGTCTCCGGGATTTTCCGTGAGCAGCAGCTTGGCCTCGGGAGCCAGTTGGGCCATCCGACCAATGATGGTGCGCGCCTGATCGCCCTTGGCGGCAGGATTCAGGATGATACACCAAGAGCTGCCGGATGAGATCGACATCTCCACGTCATACCGAAGGAAAACGCCCGAGTCACCCCCGCCGGAGCGGGCTGGGCCATCTGCGCATCACCGGCGGCGTCCACGGCAGCCGCCACCTCGAAGTGCCCGTCATCCCGGGCCTGCGTCCCGCCCAGGATCGGGTCCGCGCGGCCGTCTTCTCCGCCTTGGGCAACTGGGTGCCTGACGCCCGCGTCCTCGATCTCTTTGCCGGCACCGGCGCCTATGGCATCGAGGCCCTCAGCCGCGGCGCCAAGTCCGCCCTCTTCATCGAGCACCATCACCGCACCGCCGAATCCCTGCGCCACAACCTGGAGACACTCGGCTACAACTTTCCCGTTCTCGAAACCCCGGTGGAAAACTGGATTCCCACCGCCCCGGCCGAATCGTTTGACCTCATCTTCCTCGATCCCCCCTACGATCAGACTCCCACGGAGCTGTCCACCTGGAACGTGACGGCTGGGCTCGACCGTCTCCTCGCCCCCCAAGGACGGATCATCTGGGAACATTCCCATCGTGCCCAATGGTCCGTCGAAAGCCCCCTTAAGGAAGTCTGGCGCCGCGCTTACGGCCAGACCTGCCTATCCTTCTTGGCTTACTCTTGAGCCTGGGAGCAATCCCCCCAACCACGGCGACGGAACTGTGATCGAGACCTCTCTCCCCCTCTCCCATCCCCGCGCCTTCTTTCGCCTGATTGAGTTTCAATGACAAGCTGCGGGATTGTAGACTGCCCTTCCCTGCCGCCGGTCCTCTGCAGTCTGTAGCCTCGCTTAAACCTTACCCGGTCCTGAAGCGAATGGCCGGATCCTCTGGCTAACCGCCGCCTCTCCGCGCCAACTCCTCCGTGGTAATCCACTCCGGAAACGGATCCTTGAACTTCCTCCACCCCTCCTCCCC
>VHDM01000068.1 GCA_016876055.1 Verrucomicrobiota bacterium | reverse complement strand
GACGTCGACCGCCTCCGTGATCAACGTGCCGATGCCTTCCGTCCCCTCGGTAGGCATGACCCTGAATTTTTGGATCAAGCCGGCATCGGGTCTTAGCCCGGGTACGTACCGCGTGGTCAGCAAAAACAATCCCTCCGGAAGGCCCGAGTTGGCGATCGATTTGATTATCTCCTCCAGCACCGTTGCGAATGTCAAAGCCACATTGACTCCTTCGAGCGGCGGTTCCACCGTAGCCACGGTCGACCTCGGGAATCCTCAAGAATGGACCCATATCTCCATGGCCATGTACACCTCTTCCGTTCAGCTTTTTGCCGATGGTGTGCCGGGCAACACCTTTAATTTCACGTCCGACATGAACTGGAGCACACAGCCGATGATGTTTGGAACCGGATTCCGCGGTCAGTTGGATGACATCCGGATTTATTCCGGTTTCCGGACTTCCGCCCAATCTCTGGCGGACAAAGCCGGCCCGGCATCGGCGCCGTTCGAATCCTCGCTACTGGCTTACTACAAATTAGACGAGGGGGCGGGCACCTTGTTGGCTGATGCTACCGGCAAGAACGGGTCCGCCACGGGGAGTAATATTGTCTGGGGACCAGGGCGTTCGCCGGGAGCGTGGGATATTGCCGCTGGGGATTACACCTTGCGGGACGATGGAAGTTCGTTGCTTTTGGAGCTGGGCGGAACGGAAGGAACGACGCTGTACGACCAGATCTTTGTTCGCAACGGGGCGGCGACGCTGGACGGCATCGTCAACCTGATGTTCATCGGTGCCTATACCGGGCCGGTCTCGGGCAGCTGGCACACCTTTGACCTGATCTGGGCTCAGAACGGGATCCGATTCGGTGACAACTATCAGCTGTCCTTCAACCAGCCGGGCTACACCGTCGATACCAGCGTGGTGCAGAGGGACGGGGGAGAGCTCTGGCAGGCGACGGTGCGGCCGGCGAGCAGCCCGGCGGAAATTGCCCAGGCGGCCGCGTTGGCTCAACCAAGTTTAGGCGTGGCGCAAAGCCCCGGACCGGGCGGGAGCGTGGAGATGATGTATACCTACACCCGGCCGACGGGAGGTTCCTATATGGGCGGGCAGTATATCGTGGGCGGGGTGAGGTATGAGGTGCAGGCGAGCAGCGATCTTAGATGGTGGAGCCCAGCAGCTTTGGAGGAAATCGCCACCATTCCGACGGGCTCAGGCTACGAGAATACGACCGTGAGGGTGATCGGAAACGGGTCGAAGACGTTTTTAAGGCTGAAGATTTCGAATTAGGGACGGAGAGCGGTTTAGTTGTTGAGCCGTTAGGTATGGAGGGGAGGCCGAAGCTTTTACGTCCCCTCCATGACGAAAGACTAGCCTCCTAAAAACCTTTTATTCTTTCGGCTTGGATTCCGAGGTATCCGCCTTCAGCTGCGCATAGTCCTTCTTCATCTCTTCCAACGCCTGGATCACGTCGTCGGCGGATTTTTTGGCGGCATCGGTGACCTTGCTGGCGGCCTGGATGGAAGCGGCGTTGAGCTCGGTGGTGAAGTAAGTCTGCACCTCCCGCAGTTTAACCACTGCCTTGGTCAGTTTGGCGCCGATCGTCCGAACTTTCTTGTCCACCTCCTCGTACTGTTTCTTGGCCTTGTTCATCCGTTCCTGGGAGATGTTCTTGAGGTCCCCCTCCATTTTGGCGAGGTCAGACTCCCAGTCTTTGAAGCGCTGATCAGCGATCTTGCGGAAGTGGTCGATCCGGTCGGACAGGGTTTCCTGCACGTCCTGGTAGTCCTTCAGCTGGTCGGTGTAGTCCTCGTAGGCGTCGCGGGGTTTGTCCGCCTCGGCGGCGATCCGGTTCAGCTGGTCGACCGCTTCGCGGAGCTCCTTGACCGTCTTGCCGATCAGGCCCTCGATTTTCTCAAGATTCGAGGTCATCTCGCGGGCTTTTTCCGCGGTCTCCTGGGCGGGGAGGGAAGAGGAGATCAGGAACAGGGCTACAGTTGGGATAAGGAATTTGTACATGGGATGGATATAGTTTCCGGATTTGGGGCGGGAAGCAAAAAGCATGGGTGGGGCGGGTTCTCCAAACCCACCTCATTGAAAATTGAATTCTGATCTGCCAACGAGGCGGCCAAGGGACTGGCCGCCCTACCGAGGTTCCGATCTCCAACTGGGTGGAAACCGATATGGTACCTAGCCTCAAGGGGCATGCGTCCGTACCGTGACCTGGGCCGTCGCTTTGTGTAATTTCAACTGATGTGGTGGATTCTTTTATTTCTCCCTTCCGCGGCCTTGGCCTCGCCGGATGAAAGGCTGGTCGAGGTCACCCCGGAGAACGTGCCTGGGGTGGTGCTGGACCTTCGCTACGCCACGACGAATAACATCACGGGGAAGGTCCTTTACCCGGAGGCCAAGGCGTACCTGCGGCCGGAGACGATCCGGAAACTTCGGCGCGTGGCCCGGGATCTGGAGGAGAAGGGATACCGGCTGGTGATCTGGGACGCCTGGCGGCCGGCTTCCGCCCAAAGAGCGCTTTGGAAAGCCAAGCCGGACGGAAAGTTCCTGACGCCGCCCGCCAAGATCAGCCGTCACCGCCGGGGAACCAGTGTGGATCTTTCCCTGGCGGACAAGGAGGGAAAGATCCTCCAGATGCCCAGTAATTTTGATGAGTTTAATGCCAAGGCGGACGAGGACTTCTCCGATGTGCCCAAGGAGGCGGCCAATCGCGCCAGAATCCTGCGCAAGATCATGTTCAACGTCGGCTTCTCCGGCGTCCCGGACGAGTGGTGGCATTATGACCTGCGGGATTGGGCGGACTACGAGCCGATTGAGGGGAAGTAGAAGGGGTAGGGCGGGTTCTCCGAATCCGCCTCATTCATCCCTTTTCGATGCAAAGTTCCGCGAGGCGGGCTCGGCGAGCCCGCCCTACCTGTTGGCAATTTTCCTTTATGTAAAAAACGACCGCATCCAAATCCGTTTTCCGTGGTCTAATCCTGATGGGCCTGGGCTACCGGCGATGGGTGCGGGCGAACCTTCTGCGGGAGGAGCCGGGGCCGATTCTTGGGGAGTCCGTCCTGCAGCGGATCTGGTTTGAGCAGCTGGTTCGCAACCCCCTGAGCTCCTTGGCGGGGGAAGACATCACCCTGCATCACCCGGGGATCTGGAACCATCGGGCGGGGCCGGACTTTCTCCGGGCCACCTTTTCGATGCCCGACGGCCGAACGCTCACCGGGGATGTGGAGTTGCATCGCCATTCTTCGGATTGGAACGCCCACGAGCATTCCACCAATCCGGCTTATCAAAATGTGCGGCTGCATGTTTTCTGGCAGGCGGACCCGGTGCGATGCGATCCGCCCGATCCCCGGATCCGGCAGGTTGCCCTGGAGCATCAACTTTCTGCGCCGCTCACCGAACTGATCTCCCTGTTTCGCTCCTCTCCGGCTGAAATTCTCACCGGCGAAAAGCCCGGCCGATGCCATCCGTTGCTCCTTGCCCTGCCACCGGAAAAGTTGAAAGAGATTCTCGAGGAGGCCGGCTGGCATCGGCTGCGGCAACGTCGTTCCCTGGCCCAGGCGCGGGTGGTTTCGCTGGGGTACGAGCAGGCGGTGTGGGTGGGCCTGGCAGAGGGGCTGGGATTTTCGGAGAACCGGGAGCCGTTCGCCTCGCTGGCCCGGGCGGTGCCGATCCAGAAGCTGCTGAAGATTCCCGATTCTGTGGAGAGGGCGGCCGTTCTTTATGCAACGGCTGGTCTTCTGCCCGATCCGACGCGAATCAAGGTTAGTGAACGGGCTTTGCCTCTTTTGAAGAGGATTTGGGACAGCTGGTGGAGGGTCAGGGAGGTCTGGGCGCCTTATATTCTTCCTGCCGGTAGCTGGCGCTTGGGGGGTGCCCGGCCCAACAATTCGCCATATCGAAGGCTGGCCGCACTGGTAGCTATATCCTATCCCATTGTCTGGCAAAGCTTTATGGAATCAGTGCGGGATGGTAATGTTGACGGTTTTCTCGCGATCTTACGGTCGATCTCCGATGGGTTCTGGGATCACCATGCGGGGTGGGATGGGCGTATTCTATCTTCCTCCTCCAAGTTGGTGGGGACGGATCGGGCGGTGGCGTTGCTGTTCCAGGTTTTGGCTCCTTTGGCGGAGCTAACGGAACCAGACCTCGGAGAACGAATGGAAAGCTGGCCGCCGGGGGGTGATGCGGGGTTGCTTCGTTCAGCGTCGGTCCGGTTGTTGGGGGTGCCATTCCCGCCGGCGGATGTCCGCACCCATCTGGCGAGGGAGGGGTTGCTGCAGATCTACAAGGATTTCTGCCGGGCCAAGCCGTGCGCGGAATGTTCGATGCCGGCATTTTTAAAAGTGCGATAAAAGGATTCCTTGGCGAAACGGTTACTCGGCCTTGCCCTAGGTTCCGCCTTGCGCAAGCAGCGCTTCCGTCTCTTTCATGACTTCCTGCGGGGGGCGCCATTCGCGGTTCTTGGCGGTGGCGGGTTGGCCGTCGGGCCCGAAGAGGATGAGGAAGGGGATGCCCCGGGCCGACCATTTCCGCAGGCCGGAGGACTTCACTTGGTCGAAGGGAACCGCCGGCCACGGCATGTCGGTCTCTTTCATATAGTCGAGCATGGCCTGCTCCGATCGGTCGGAACTGACAAACACCAACTCAAATTCCGGATGCCGCGAATGAATCTGCCGGTACCACTCCACCAATTTGGGGGTGAAGGCGCGGCACGGGCCGCACCAGTGAGCGGAAAAATATAGGGCCGTGTATTTGATTCCGGCAGGCGGGGTGAAGTTTTTCCAGGCCCCGTCCTTTAAAATCACCATCGGGGGGAGTGCGAGGAGCGCGGCCTCCAGTGGGGCAGGTCCCGGATCAGGCCGTAGATCCAGCGCCCCGGCCGCCGGCAGAACCGGAAGAATTTCCAGCTGCAGGTTTCGCAGGCTCAATCGGTCGAGGGTGGAGCTCAACTGGATGCGGTTCACCCCCTCCTGGAGCAGGGGGCGCTCGAGAAAAATCCAGGCGCGTTGCCAGGAAGTGGCGTCTGCCACGTAGGAGAAACCGTCTGCGGTGCCGGGGCGCGGAACCTGAAAAAATTGGTAGGCACCATCCCGGAGCGGGGGCAGATAGACGGAGAGTATCCCGGCTTCCTGCCCGTTCACGCGGACACGAAGGGGGCAGTTGAAGCCGGAATGGTTCAGCTCCGCCTCAAGGCGCGCCAACACCGGCCGGAAGGGAAGGGAGAATTCCCACTCCCGGGTGGCGTTGCGGTCAAAGTCGACCGACTCCCCGCTCCCGTTGAGAGGCGAAAGATAGGTGACCTGCCGGGGAGACACGGCCGGGGGGGCATTTTCCGGCGCTTTCCTCTCCGGCGGTCTTGACAGTCGCCCGAACAGCAGCGCCGCAGCGCCGACAAGAGCCAGAAGCAGGAGTGCGGGTTTAAGAGGTAGGTTTTTCATGGAATTAATCATACTACCCGTCGCTTCTTGTCCCGGGAAATCCAAATTCCGAAAACCAACCCTGCTTGCCTTGCGGTAGGGCGGCCTTATTTTTTCCCCATGATCCGCGCTATTTTGTCCATCATTCTAGCGTTGGCTTTTCCGGCGGGGCCTCTGCTGGCCATCGCCCCCCAAGACGAGCCGGTGGTGAAAGCGGTGGAGAAGGTGCGGCCGGCGGTGGTGAATATTTTCACGGAACGAATCGTGACCCAGGAGGTGCGGGATCCCCGGGATGTCTTTTTTGAGC
>VHDM01000067.1 GCA_016876055.1 Verrucomicrobiota bacterium | reverse complement strand
CCCGCAGGACACGCCGCTTTTCAAAACCCTGCTCGGCGAGGGTCGATCCATCGGCCTTGCCATCTCTTACGCCGAACAGCCCAAGCCCGAAGGCCTCGCCCAGGCGTATCATATCGGCGCCCGGTTTGTCGGGACCTCGCCTTCCTGCCTGATTCTTGGTGATAATTTCTTTTACGGAGCGGAACTGGGCAAACTCCTCCAGGCCGCTTCCTCGCGGGAAAAGGGCGCCACCCTTTTTGCCTACCCTGTGGCCGATCCCTCCTCCTACGGTGTGCTCACGTTTGATGAAAACCACAAGGTGACTTCCCTTGAGGAAAAGCCCGCCCGCCCCAAGTCCCGTTGGGCCAACTGCGGCCTCTACTTCTACGACGGTCGGGCGGTGGAATTTGCCAAAACCATCCAGCCTTCCGCCCGCGGCGAATTGGAAATCACCGAACTCAGCCGCCGCTACCTCCAGGACGGCTCCCTCCACGGCGAGCGGCTCGGACGCGGCTCGGCCTGGCTTGACACCGGCACGGCCGAAGGGCTTCTGCAAGCCGCCCAGTTCGTCCAGACGGTGCAAACCCGGACCGGGATGCTCATTGGTTCGCCGGAGGAGGTTGCTTTCCGCAAGGGATGGATTTCGGCCGCCCAACTCCGCTCCCTCGCGGATGGAATCGGCCGGAACGCCTACGCGGAGGCCCTGCGGCAAACCGTCGCAGGCGCCTAGCCGAAGACCGCACTATTTGCTTTAATCCTCTGATGCCACCCCCTCGGATCTGTTGCCTCGGCGCCGGCTACGTCGGCGGTCCCACCATGGCGATGATTGCCGCCAAGTGCCCGGATCTGGAAGTCATCGTCACGGACATGAATGAGGCCCGGATCCGTGCCTGGAACGAGGGGCCCTTGCCGGTCTATGAGCCCGGCCTCGAAGAGGTTGTGAAAAAGGCCCGCGGAAAGAACCTCCGCTTCACGGCCGATGTGAAAAGCGCCCTCCAGGCGGCCGACATCATCTTTGTGTGCGTTGGTACTCCCACCAAAACCCACGGGGTTGGTGCCGGTCGCGCGGCCGATCTCACCTATGTGGAAGCCGCCGCCCGGATGATTGCCGAGGTGGCCGAGGGCGCAAAGATTATCGTTGAGAAAAGCACCATCCCGGTCCGCACAGCCTCCGCCATGCTCACCATCCTCCGCTCCAACTCCAAGAACGGCACCTTTCAGGTCCTTTCCAACCCGGAATTTCTTGCCGAGGGCACTGCGGTGGCCGATCTCGAGAATCCGGACCGGATTCTTATCGGGGGGGAACAAACGCCGGAGGGCCGCGCCGCCGTGGAAAAGGTGGCTGCGATCTACGCCCGCTGGATTCCGCGCGACCGGATTCTGACCACCAACCTCTGGTCGGCCGAGCTCTCCAAGCTTGTCGCCAATGCGTTCCTCGCCCAGCGCATTTCCTCGATCAACTCGATCTCCGCCCTTTGTGAGGCGACCGGGGCGGATGTGGAGGAGGTGGCCCGGGCGATCGGCCGCGATTCCCGGATCGGGCCGAAATTTCTCAAGGCTTCCGTTGGTTTCGGCGGCTCCTGCTTCCAGAAGGACATCTTAAACCTCGTCTACCTTTGCGAGCACTTCGGCCTGCCTGAGGTGGCCGCCTTCTGGGAATCGGTCGTGAAGATGAACGACTGGCAGAAGCACCGTTTTTCGGCGAGGGTGGTGCGCGAGCTCTTTAGCACCGTCCGTGGCAAGTCCATCGCCGTGCTGGGGTTTGCCTTCAAGAAGGACACCAACGACACCCGCGAGAGCGCCGCGATTGCCGTTTGCCGTGACCTTATCAAGGAGGGTGCCCGGGTTGTCGTCTATGACCCCCGCGTGTCCCCAACGCAAATCTGCGCGGAAGTCCTTGGATCCGAAAAAAACCCGAATCTCGCGGTGGCAACAAGCGCCCTGGAGGCCTGCCACGGCGCCCACGGGGTGGCCGTGCTCACCGAGTGGGACGAATTCAAGACGCTCGACTTCCAAAAAATCCACGACGGGATGCAGAAACCCGCGTTTCTTTTCGACGGGCGAAACCTCCTGCCGCACGAAAACCTAAGGGAAATGGGCTTCAAGGTTTTTGCGATCGGCAAACCCCCGGTGCCCTCAGCCGCCGTTTCGTGAAGCTTTTGGTGACCGGTTCATCCGGGCTGATTGGCTCCGAGGTCGTTCGTTACTTCGCCGGGCAGGGTGCGGAGGTGCACGGGGTGGACAACAATCAGCGGGCGGATTTTTTTGGGCCCAGCGGTGATACCCGTTGGAATCAGCAACAGTTGGTGAAGCAATTCAAGAGCTTTCAGCATCACGAGCTGGACATTCGCGACCGCGAAACCGTCCAGCAACTCCTCGCCAGGCTTCGGCCCACCGCCATCGTCCACACGGCCGCCCAGCCCAGCCACGATCTCGCCGCCGCGCGTCCGTTCGACGATTTCGACGTCAATGCCACCGGCACCCTCAACCTGCTGGAGGCGGTCCGCCGGGCCTGCCGGGAGAGCCCCTTTGTCCATCTTTCAACCAACAAGGTGTACGGAGACCGGCCCAACCTCATTCCACGGAAGGAACTCGAGACCCGGTGGGATTACGACGACCCGGCTTATGAGCACGGGATTGCGGAGACTTTTCCCATCGACGCCAGCAAGCATTCCCTCTTCGGGGCCTCCAAGGTGGCTGCTGACGTGATGGTGCAGGAGTATGGGCGGTACTTTGGGATGAAGACCTGCTGTCTGCGGGGCGGGTGTCTGACCGGGCCGAACCATAGCGGCGTCGAACTGCACGGTTTTCTCTCCTATTTGGTCAAGTGCAACCTGCAGGGGAAGACCTACAAAGTGTACGGATACCAAGGGAAGCAGGTGCGGGACAATATCCATTCGCTCGACGTGGCCCGGTTTATTGCGGAATTTTTAAACCAGCCCCGCGTCGGGGAGATCTATAATTTGGGTGGCGGCCGGCAGAACAGCTGCTCCATCCTCGAGGCCTTTGCCGCATGCGAGAAACTGACCGGCCTTCCAATGCAGTGGGAGTACGTCGACAAGAACCGGGAAGGGGACCACATCTGTTACATTTCGGATTTAAGAAAAATGCAAAATCATTATCCTGCCTGGAAACTGACGAAAACGCTCCCCGACATCTTTGCCGAAATAGTGGAAGCTTGGAAAAAGCGTTCTTCGTGAGTCCGGCCGGACGAAAACCGGTTTGCGGGGGCCAAGAGGTTCCGGGACCGTCTCCCTAATCCCCAGGCTCCGACCCTTCATGCCCATCTACGAGTTTTACAGTCCGGACTCCCACCGCATTTACAGTTTTTTTGCGAGGCGCACCTTGCAAGAGGGCGAAGTGCCGCTTTGCCCGGATCATCCGAAGCACAAAATGGAGAAAATGATCTCCCGTTTCGCCGCTCCGGGCCGAGCCAAAGAACCCGTGAAGCCAGCAGGGCCCGAGGGCGCTGGCATGGAGATGGATCCCCGAACGGAGCGGGAGATGATGAAGATGGCCGACGAGTTCTCCCGGATGGATGAAAACCATCCCGATCCCAAGGTGCTCGGACGGATGATGAGACGGATGATGGAAGCGAGCGGGCAGAAATTACCCGGAGAGATGGGTGAGATGCTCCACCGGCTGGAAAAGGGTGAGGACCCCGACAAACTGGAGGCTGAATACGGGGATGTTTTGGAAAAGATGGACGGCATGGAGGGGGAGGAAGCCGGCAAAAAGGAACCAGGTGACTTGCGCCTGAGGTTGCGGAAAAGGCTTCCGCCGCGTCGAGATCCGAAGCTGTATGAATTTTCGGATTTTGAGCGCAAAAAGCGGAAGATGGTGCGGGGACGCACTTGAGGGGGACGCTGGAAACAATGTGGGGACTTTTGTAAAAACGGGGGTGGCAGAACGGAGGCACCCCGCTCCGGGAATGGTTTCCGCCTTTACCGTGGGACCAGATTAAACTCGGGCGGGAAGGCGAGATTGATTTGAACCTCCAGCGATTCTTGTTGGGCGAGCCAGGTAGAGACTTGGGTGTCCCGGCTGGCGTCCGGGGAGGGTGAAGGGCGGGCGGCGGGAATATTTTCGAGCTGGCCCAGCGGATGACCGTCGGCTGCCCAGCCTTGCCAGGAGACGGTTTGGGAAGTGGCGTCGAAGCGGGCGGAGCTGAGGGGTTTGCCGCCGGGGTACTGCAGAAAAAGGGAGCTGACCTTACCGGAGTCGCCGGTCACGGGGCCGAACTGCCCGAGAAGCCTGCCGTCTGGATAGAGCAGGCGGCCGCCGATGAGACGGTCGCCGTCGTATTGGCATTCGGCAAAGGTTTTCCCGTCCGGGTAGTGCAGCAGCAGGGGGCCGGATAGTTTGTCCTCCTGAAACTCACCGGAGGTGGCCAGGCCCCCCTCCGGGCCATAACTTTGAAAAGGCCCGCTTTTTTTTCCGGCGCGAAAAGTGGTTTCCATCTTGGACTTGCCGTCGGGATAGAGCTCGCGGACCAACCCGTCCAGGTGGTCATCCTTCCACGGCTCCTCGATGAGCAGGTCCCCCTGCTCGTTCCAGGTGCGGGCAGGTCCTTCCTTTTTGCCGGCACGGTAGAAGGTCTCGGAGCGCTTGGCGCCGGACGCGAAATATTCGAGGGAGGGGCCGTCCAGCTGTCCGGCTTTCCAGGTGGCGGTATAGCGGGGGGTGCCGTCGGGCCACCAGCCCTGGGCGGGACCGTCGAGCTGGTCGCCGAGATAGCTGAGGTTGTCCGAAACCGAGCCATCGGGATGAAAAAGGGTAGCGGGCCCCTGGCGACGGCCGTCCACGAGGGTGTTGAAGGAACGTTGCCGCCCGTCGGGGTTGAAGAGAATCTGGGGGCCGGTCATCTTGCCGGCCAGCATGCGGGTTTCGGCGGTCAGCTTTCCCTCGGCGGAATAGAACTGCCAGTCGCCCTCAGGGAGGCCGTTGCGGATGGGGCCTTCGGCGGTGGGGTTGCCCTTTTCACCCTGATCGATGCGGCGGCCGTCCCGGCGGTCGAAGCGGACGAATTCCCGTCGGGAGACCGAGCCGTCGGGGCGGTAAAAAAGAAGCTCCACCTGGCCTTGGGGCGTTTGGCGGGCGCTGAGGACCATTTGGCCGGAGAGGTTCCGGTAGGGGCCCCGCCGGAGTACCTCGACGGGGACGAGGGAGGATTCCTCGTAGTCCCAGATGGGATCGCCGGGGGGTTGGCCGGGCGGATTGGGAAACTGCTGGGAATTTTCGACTGAACGACGGATGGCCTCGGCGGTCTGGAGGCCCTGCACGATGGCGTTGAGAATGAGGCCCACTTCGGATTGGGCACCCGCGCGGGTGGCGAGAAGGAGCCAGGCGAGAAGGAGGAGCAACCCGGCACGCATCAGGCCCAGCGTAAGTGGAAATGGAGATTTCCGTAAGCACGAAGCTGGGGAGGGGCCCGAGGGTCCTTGAGAACGGAAAAGATGAATTTGTGGTAGAATCCAACCGTGAAATTTTCCGTGCGAAAATGGGCCGAGTTCATCCGGTTTGAGCACACGATCTTTGCCCTGCCGTTCGGGTTGGCATCGATGTTGACCGCGGCGGGCGGTTTGCCGGCCGGGCGGGTGTGGCTGGGAGTTTTGACATGCTTGGTGGGAGCGCGGACGGCCGCGATGGCCTTCAACCGGCTGGTGGACTGGCAGATCGATCTCCGTAACCCGAGGACGGCGGTGCGGTCGACGCTGGTGACGAAAACCACCGCCAGGATCACGGTGGCGGCGGGGGTAGCGGGA
>VHDM01000066.1 GCA_016876055.1 Verrucomicrobiota bacterium | reverse complement strand
CAAAACGGATCATGGCGCGGACCCTTTCGGATCCGCGCCACGCCCATTCATCATTCAGCTCTGACGCTTAGCGGCTGCAAGGGCAGCGGCATTCCGTGCAGCCCTGGCCCAAGCAGGGCTTGCAGGGACAGTTGTTGCAACAATCCGTCGCCATCAGCACTCCCGCCGTCAGAGCCAGTACCATCAATAATATTTTCATTTTCTCCTCCGTTTTTCTCCAAGCACTGGTTTTCGTTTTGTCCGCCCGTGGGCGGACCCGACGATTCAAACCCGCGCAAGCTTGGGAGGAGGAAAGAGAGGCTGGTAGGTGAGGCTAAAGGGAACGGTTTTGTCGGTCGGCCGGAGAGCCTCCACCGTGACGGTTTCCTTGAGGTGGAACGAGGGCGTCAGTGCGACGGGTGTATTCAGAGGAATCACCTGCCCGCAATCGATACACTTGCAGGTGCCCGGCTCACAGCAGGAGCTCTTTTCCACCGCACAAGTATGAATTTGAAGAGGATGGGTTTGAAAACTCAGTCCCACAAAGGCCAACCCGCAACTAAGGGCAACCACCAGCCTCATTGGGTAAGTTTAACCCTCACCCCCCTCCTGTCAAACGACCATCCCAAGGTCCAGAATCTCAAATTTTTCGACGCCGCTTTCTAAAGATCGAGATCCCCCGATCTTAATCCGAGTCGGCGTTGTCAGCCTCACGCCCGAAGCTCGAGCTAATACGTCCACCCAAACAACTTCCACCCGTCATTCATCCGCTGCGAGCCATCCGGCGAATCCATCATGTTATTGCTGTAAGTAGGTGCGACTCCCTTTTCTTGAATCACCTCGGAGTAGACCGGCTTGTTTGGGCTGGCCGGATTGATCACGTCCCAGCCACGATCCGCCATGGCCACAAACATGCCCACGTCGGGTGAATTATCCTCCGGCTGAATCACGCTTCGGGCCTGCTCCTCCTCCGGGGTTACAGAAACCGCCCGCTGCACCTGGTCGTTCCCTTTGCTGTTGGAGGAACTGCTGCCCGCCACCGTCCGATCAGCACGGTTCGCGTCCACCTCGGTCTTTTTGACCGGAACCTCCTTCACCGCACCTCCCGCCGTTTTATCCTCCTGCTGCTGGGCGGAAACCGACAGGCAGAGGCCGGCCCAAAGAGCCATGGCTAAAGCGGCTTGTTTCATTGTTTGACCTTATCCTCCTGTTTTTTGCCGGTCAACCGGCCCTCCCTCGACATCTTTTTCCCGCTTGGCACGATCCCCCCATGCGGATTTTGGCCATCGACCCCTCCCTCCGGGCCACCGGCTTCGCCGTTTTGGAAGGAACGGCTGAAAAACCGGTCGTCCTGGCCTCCGGCACCATCAAAAACCCCGCCTCCCGGAATTCCCACGCCTGTCTCGTCGAAATTCATGACAAAATCGACAACTTGATCCGCGAACACTCCCCCGCCGCCCTCGCCATCGAGCTAGTCATCTACGTCCAAAACACCCGCACCGCCATTATCCTCGGCGCCGCCCGGGGAGCCGCCCTCCTCGCTGCCGCCCGCGCCGGCCTTACCATCCACGAATATCCGCCCAAGCTCGTCAAAAAGGCCTCCACCGGCAAAGGCGCCGCCCGCAAGGAGCAGGTTTCGTTCATGACCCGCGCCCTCTTTGGCCTCCGCCACAATCCCGCGCCCGACGAGGCCGACGCCCTCGCCGTCGGCCTCACCCATCTGCGCCGATCGGCTTTCGCCACCCGGACGGAACTGGCAGTTTCCTGAAATGATTTCCTTCGTCGAAGGCACCCTTTCAGAATCCTGGCCCACGCGGGCCGTGATCAGCTGTCAGGGAGTCGGCTACGAGGTGCGGATTCCCGTCACCACTTACGACCGCCTGCCCAAGGTCGGCGAAAAAGTCCGGCTCCTTACCCACCTCGCCGTCCGCGAGGACGATCACACCCTCTACGGCTTCTTCACCCCCGGCGAACGGGATCTTTTCCGGCTTCTGCTTCACCATGTCTCCGGCGTGGGGCCCAAGACCGCGCTTTCCATTCTCGCCGGCACCACCCCTCAGACCGTGCGCGATGCCGTCGCCACCGGCGACACCACCACGCTGGCCAAGTTGAAAGGCCTCGGCAAAAAAACGGCGGAACGGATCGTCCTGGAACTTCGCGACAAACTTCCGGCCCTCGACGCCCTCGCCGGCGGCGCTCCTTCCAAATCCTCCCCCGCTCCCCTCGCCGGCAACTCGCAGGACGCGCTACTCGCCCTGCTCGCCCTCGGTTACAAATCCGCCGAGGCGCAAAAGGCTCTCTCCGGCCTCGACTCCTCCAAGCCCTCCGGCGAACTCGTCCGCGCAGCACTCCGGAAATTAGGTTAGGGACTCGCCGTTCTCGCTTTGGACGGGCGGCTTCTCCGAAGCCGCCTCGCCCTGGTTTCAAAACTTCACGGTCCCACGAGGCGGGTTGAGACCACCCGCCCTACCTAAACCCCTCGACTTTTTCTTCCCGTTTCGATACGTTGGAAAGTTCAACCAGAAACCAACCAAGGAAAAAACTTTATGGCCCTCGAATCCGCTGAACGTACCCGCCACCTCACCCCTTCCGCCACCCTGGCCATCGATGCCCGCGCCAAGACCATGAAAGCCGAAGGCCTCGATGTCGTCGGTTTCGGCGCCGGCGAGCCCGATTTCGACACGCCCGAGCACATCAAGGCGGCCGCCATGGGCGCCCTCGACGCCGGTTTCACCAAATACACTCCTTCCTCCGGCATTCCCGAACTCCGCGCTGCCATTTCCGAAAAGCTCAAGGCCGACAACGGCCTTTCCTACGAGCCCTCCCAAATCATCGTCACCTGCGGCGCCAAGCACGCCTGCTTTAACGCCATCCTCGCCGCCATCAATCCCGGCGACGAAGTCCTCATCCCTGCCCCCTACTGGCTGAGCTATCCGGAAATGGTCCGCGTCGCCGGTGGCGAACCCATCATCGTCCCGACCTCCGCGGAGAACGGCTACAAGCTCACGCCCGAGCTGTTCCGCGAGTACATGAGCCCGCTGACCAAAATGGTGATCCTCAACACCCCTGGCAATCCAACCGGCACCGTTTACTCGGAAAACGAACTGGCCGCTTTGGCCGAAGTCGCCATCGACGAGGAGATTTACATCCTTTCGGATGAAATTTACGAAAAACTCGTTTACGAGGGTGCCAAACACGCCTCCCTGGCCTCGTTTAGCAAGGAGGTCTACAACCTCACTTTCACGGTCAACGGGTTCAGCAAGCCCTACGCCATGACCGGGTGGCGGCTCGGCTATGTCGCCGCCCCGGCCCATCTCGCCAAGGCGATTGACTCCACCCAAAGCCATACCACCTCTCATCCCACCTCCTTTGCTCAAAAAGGCGCCTTGGCCGCCTACAAGGGACCGCAGGACTGTGTGGCCGAGATGAAAAAGGAATACGACAAGCGCCGTCGTCGCTTCTGCGACCTGCTCGCGCTGATCCCTAAACTCTCCTTCGTGAAGCCAACGGGGGCGTTTTACATCCTTGCCAACATCTCCAAGACCGGTCACTCCTCCACCGAGTTCGCCGAAAAGCTTCTCGAGAAAGAGCGCGTGGCCGTGGTCCCCGGCAAAGCCTTCGGCGACGACCAAACCGTCCGGCTCTCCTACGCCACCTCCATCGAACAAATCGAGGAAGGCGCCCGCCGGCTGGCCAAATTCTGCAAATAATTCCCTCGCTTCGAGGGTTTTGCAAAAAATCGGCCTGTTGATCTTGCGCGCCCCTCGGGGACAAATAGACTTCTCGTTGTGAGCTTACTTTGGATACTGACGTTCTTTGGAACCATGGCCATTTCCCTCTGGGCGGCTGCCCGGGTGAAGTCCGCCTATGCCCGGGGCAGTGAAATTCCCGCCTCTTCCGGCTGCACCGGGGCGGAGGCCGCCGCCAAAATCCTGGACGCCGCCGGCATCCACGATGTGGAAATCACCGAGCACGATGGCTTGCTGGGTGACCATTACGATCCAATGCACAAGCGCCTCGTCCTCTCCACCCAGAACTACCACGGCCACTCGGCCGCGGCCCTCGGCGTGGCGGCCCACGAATGCGGGCATGCCATCCAGCACAAAATTGCCTATGCCCCCCTGCAATGGCGCATGGCGGCGGTCGGCGCCACCACCTTTGCCTCCCAGATCGTCACTTGGCTGCCACTGCTGGGTCTTTTCACCGGCCTCGGTGGTTTCACCTCCCATACTTATCTTATGCTGATGGTGGCGGGCTGGGGGATCATTATGCTCTTCAACCTTGTCACCCTCCCGGTCGAGTTCGATGCCTCCCGCCGGGCCCTCCAAATCCTTCCCAAGATGCGCTTTATCTCCCCCGGCAAAGAAACCCAAGCGGTTGATTCTGTCCTTCGGGCTGCGGCTTGGACTTACGTAGCCGCCTTCATTACTTCCCTTCTCTACCTCCTCTGGCATTTGCTCCCGCTGTTGCTCGGCCGCCGCCACTAATTCAAACCCCGCCTTAGACCCTAAGGGTGGCACAGGTAATCCGCCGCCTCACAATATCTTGTGGCTAAAACAGAAATATTTGTTGCAAATCCGGTGCTGTGTTCTTAACTGCTGGAAAAGGAACTGACTTTGACCCGAACGACCCTTTTCCCTGTTTTGGCTTTGACGGTGTTCTCCGGTTCGTTGCAAGCAGCCTCCGTTCCCGCCTCCGAAACCTATTCCCACCCTCGGCTCAACCAGATTTATGAGATGCATTCTTTGGCGGAGGCAGGAAACAAGGATGCCACCCGCCGGCTCGTTGCCTGGCTCGAGGAGTTGACCTCCGAACAGCCGGACAACGGGATCCTCTTGGTCTACCTCGGCAGTGCTTACACCCTCGCCAGTCGCGATGCGTTTATCGGCCCTGGCAAACTCCGGTTTCTCATGGCCGGCCGCGACTGCATGGACCGTGCCGTCACCTTGCGCCCGGAGGACGCCGACGTCCGCTTTATCCGCGCGATCAACAACTATCATCTCCCCACCATCTTCGACCGCCGCAAAATTGCCCGGGAGGACTTCCGCCAACTCGTCGACCTTCTTGCCAAGAACCCCGCAGCGGTCGATGGCCTTACCTCTTTGGCCATCTACTACTACGCCGGCCTCTGCTTCGCCCAACTCGAGGAAGAGTCCAATGCCCGCGCCTCTTGGGAAAAAGGCCTGAACCTGAAGATCAACGGTCCCCTCACCGCCAAAATTTCCGACGAGCTTAACCGCCTCACCCCGACCGCCGCCGGCCCGTGATCCGGCCTCCCGGCCAAGATTACCTCTCCTCCGCCCGAATCCGCCGCCGGGTTCGCGTCCTTGGCCGCTCCATCCGCCAGTATTACCAAAACCGCCCCCTCACGGTGGTTGCCCTGCTCAAGGGCAGCGTTTTTTTTGTCGTCGATCTTCTCCGCCACTTGGAACCCTCCACCGAGGTCGAATTCTGGACGGTTTCCAGCTACCGCGGCACCCGCTCCACCGGACGCCTGCAAGGCCTGCACGCCTGCCGTGGAAATTTCCGCGGGCGGGATGTCCTGCTGATTGACGACATCCTGGATTCCGGCCTGACCCTCGCCCACACCCGCGACCACGCCAAAAAGCTGGGGGCCCGTCGGGTCGAAATTTGCGTGCTGCTGAATAAAAAAAGGAAGCGCGTCCGCGCGGTCACCGCCCGCTGGGTCGGCTTTCCCATCGCCGACCGCTTTGTCATCGGCTACGGCCTGGATATGGATCAACGCTACCGCGCGCTTCCCTCCATCCGCG
>VHDM01000065.1 GCA_016876055.1 Verrucomicrobiota bacterium | reverse complement strand
GAATAAAAATTCACCCGGTTGTTTCCTTGGGATTGAGGATAGCGATTACCTTGGCGGCGCTTTGGTTTTTGGCCACGAAACTGAATTGGCAGGAGTTTGCCGGGGTCCTCCGGCAGGCCAAGGGAGGCTGGCTACTGGCAGCGCTGGTGGCGTATGGCGGGGTCGTGCTGGTCTCGATTGTGAGGTGGCATCTTTTGCTGGAAGTGGCCGGGGCGGCCGTCGGATGGGGGCGCACGGCCCAGTTGGCGGTCGCAGGACTTTTTTTTAACAGCATTCTTCCTGGGGTCATGGGCGGGGATGTGATGCGTGCTTTTTGGGCGGCCCGGGACGCCCCGCAGGCCCGCCCTGCGGCGGTGGTGTCGATTCTACTGGAGCGGGTGCTGGGACTGGCCGCCACGGTCCTTTTGGGGGCGGCGCTGATCTTGCCGCGCTGGCAGGAGCTGAATCAGCATCCCGTGACTCATGCCGGAGCGCTGGCCTTTGTCACCGTGGCCGCAATCCTGCTGGTGATTTTAGTGGTCTTGGGGAGTCCGGTTTCCAGTCGGTTGCTGGCGGGGGATCATTCCTCGGGATGGAGGAAAGCGGCGGCAGAGGGTGCCAAGGCCTGTCATGTTTGTCTGACCCATCCGGTGGGGGCAGGGGCAGGACTTTTGCTGAGTCTGACTTCTCAGGCTTTGTTGGTGACTCTTTTCTTTGCCGTGGCTGAGGCGATGGCCTTGCCGGCCGACTTTTGGCAGCTGGCCTCGGTCCTGCCGATGGTCGCGATGGTGACGGTTCTGCCGATTACCTGGAACGGGCTGGGCCTACGCGAGGCGGCGTTTGTCGCTTTTCTGGGCGTGTATGGGATTCCAGCAGCGCAGGCGGTGGCGATTTCGCTGACGGCGTTCGCGGTGATCCTGGTTTGGAATCTGTTTGGAGGAATCGTGTATTTGGTGTCGGGAGTGGGGAAGGCCGAAGGGATTAAGGGGTTAAGGGATTCAGGGGGTTAAGGGAATTAGCAATTCGGATTGCGGAATTCAGATTTCGGAAACGAGAAAAAAGAGGTACAGTCGTAACATGACAACGGCGGTACAGACGGCTCCGAAATTGGCGAACCTGCGGGTGCGGGAGCTGAAGCCTTTGTCCTCGCCCAGCAAACTCAAAAAGGAGATTCCGGTTTCGAAGGCCGCCGAGGTGACGGTCCGGAAAGGCCGGGAAGAAGTTGAGGCGGTTCTGGAGGGCAAAGATCCCCGGCCGTTGATCGTTTTGGGGCCCTGTTCGATTCACGATCGCAAGGCGGCCCTCGAGTACGCGGAACGGATCGCCAAAATCCGGGAGGAGCTGGGGGATTCTTTGCTTTTGGTGATGCGGGTCTATTTTGAAAAACCGCGGACCACCGTCGGTTGGAAGGGGCTGATCAACGACCCGCATCTAGATGGATCGCTTGATCTCGAGGGAGGCCTGAAACTGGGGCGGAAACTTTTGGCGGAGATCAATGACATGGGCGTCCCGGCTGGGACTGAGTTCCTCGACCCGATCGTCCCGCAGTATTTATCCGATCTGGTGACCTGGGCGGCCATTGGGGCCCGGACCACGGAGAGTCAGACCCACCGGGAGATGGCCAGCGGTCTTTCCATGCCGGTTGGCTTCAAAAACGGCACGGACGGGAGCCTGCAGGTGGCGGTGGATGCGATGCTTTCGGCGCGGACGCCGCACTCCTTTGTCGGCATCGACGGTGAAGGGTTAACCAGTGTGGTGCGCACCACCGGAAACACCTCGACCCATCTCGTCCTGCGGGGTGGGCGGGACAAAAGCAATTTCGACCCCGACAGCCTGGCGGCCGCGCGGGAGTCACTTAAAAAACATCAGTTACCGGTTCGGTTGATGGTGGACTGCAGTCACGCCAACTCCGGCAAGGAGGCGACCAAGCAGGAGGTGGCCTGGAAAAGTGTCGTTGAGCAGAAAAAGGCGGGCACGCCGGGGATTCTCGGGTTGATGCTGGAAAGTCATCTGCATGAAGGGCGGCAGGATCTGTCCAAGGACGCTCCGAAGGGGCTGCGATATGGAATTTCCGTGACTGACGCCTGTATGGGCTGGGAGCAGACCGAGTCGCTGCTCCGTTGGGCCGCCCGCTAAGTGGGATTGGCTGCCCGCCTCCCGCTTTCTAAGGTTTCCCCTTGAAGACAATCCACATTGTTTCCTCCCCGCAGGTGAGGGCGGACTATGCCCGGCACGTGGTACCCTCTTACAAGCGGGCCGAGACAGCCCCGGTGCTGGTGCGGGGGCAGGGGACCCGGGTGTGGGATGCGGACGGGAAGGAGTATCTCGACTTTGGCGGCGGCATTGCGGTGAACTGCCTAGGTCACGCTTCCCCAAGGTTGGCGAAATCCTTGCAGGAGCAGGCCGCCCAGCTGGTCCACGTGTCCAATCTATTCTATCATCCGAAGCAGGCGGAACTGGCGGCCGAACTGGTCAAGCGGACAGGCCCGGGAAAGATTTTTTTCTGCAATAGCGGCGCGGAAGCCAATGAAGCGATGGTGAAAGCCGCCCGGAAAGCCAGGGCAGCGGAGGGCAGGTTCGAGGTCATCACCACCCTGAACTCCTTTCATGGTCGGACCCTGGGAATGATCGCGGCGTCCGGTCAGGAGCGGTTGCGGGAAGGATTCGGACCGCCCATGCCCGGCTTTGTCCATGTTCCCTACAATGATCTGGCGGCGGTGGAGAAGGCGATGGGGCCCAAAACCGCCGCCGTGATGGTGGAGGGAATCCAGGGCGAGGGAGGGGTCATTCCGGCCACGGCTGAATATCTGCTGGGGCTTCGGAAGCTGACTCGGGACAAGGGCCTCTCACTGTTGATGGACTCCGTGCAGTGCGGGCACTACCGGACCGGCTGTTTTCAAAGCTACGAGAGAATTTTGAGGGAGGCGGGAAAGAAGGAGGAGTTTTTGCCGGATGCAGTTTCCATGGCGAAAAGCCTCGGCGGGGGTTTTCCGGTGGGGGCGGTCTGGCTGGGGGAGAAGTTAATGGATGTATTGGGCCCGGGCACCCACGCCACGACCTATGGCGGAACGGCGTTGGCCTGCGCAGTGGCGCTGGAAGTCTTACAGATCATCGAAGAGGAGGGGTTGGCGGAGAATGTGTCGGCCCGGGGGGAGGAATTGAAAGAAGGGCTAGGGAAACTCGCCGGGAAAGGTTGGGTCGGTGAGGTGCGGGGTTTTGGAGGAATGGTGGGCGTGAGGGTAAAGGGACGGCCCCATGCGGAGGTGGCGGCCCAGTTGGCGGGAAGAGGCCTGCTGGTGGTGCCCGCAGGTTCGGATGTCCTGCGATTTTTACCCCCGTATAATGTTTCCAGGCAGGAGGTCGCGGAGGCCCTGCGGAAAGTCGAATCCACCCTATGAGACATCTTCTGAAGTTGGAGGGAACGCATGAGGCCGAGGCCCGGCAGATCCTTTCGCTGGCAAAAAAAGCTAAGAAGGCCCGGGGGAAGGCGACCGCCAAAGGCCCGCTGGCCGGCCAAATCTGGGCACTGATTTTCACCAAGGCCTCCACGCGGACGCGGGTTTCGTTTGAGGTGGCGATCCGGGAAATGGGCGGGGTGCCGAGTTTCCTCAGCGCGGCGGAGATTCAGTTGGGCCGGGGAGAGTTGGTGCGCGACACCGCCCGGGTGATGGGCCGAATGGTGCACGGAGCGGTGATTCGGACTTTTGCCCAGAACGATGTGGAAGAGTTTGCGGCGTATGCACGGATTCCAACGATCAACGCGCTGACCGATGACGAGCATCCCTGCCAGATCCTCAGCGATATTTTTACCTTTGAGGAAAAGAGGGGATCGATCAAGGGCAAGCGGGTGGCGTTCATCGGGGACGCGGCCTGCAACGTGCCGCGGTCGTGGGCGGCCGCGGCCAAGATTTTCGGATTTCATCTCGCCTGTGCGGCACCCAAAGAGTTTCAGCCGGTGCAGACGGGAAAGCATGTCAGCTGGACCGAGGATCCGGCGGAGGCGGTGAAAGGGGCCGATGTTCTTTACACGGATGTCTGGGTTTCGATGGGGAAGGAGTCGGAAGCGGCGGCGCGGGAAAAGGTTTTCGGGCCTTACCAGATCAACCGAAAGTTGGTGGCCAAGGCCAAGCCCAATGTGCTGGTGATGCACTGTCTGCCGGCTTACCGGGGCAAGGAGATCACCGCCGATGTGTTGGAAATGAGGGCGCAGGACATTTTTGACCAGGCAGAGAACCGACTGCACACCCAGAAGGGGATCCTGGAATGGATTGTCTCCAAGCCCTTGCAGAAGAAGGGGTAAAGCTATCCCCCCTTTGACTCGACCCTGGGCCATTTCCGGTTAATTTATCCTCATGTCCGCAACTCCTGCGCCGGCAGTCAAAAAAGTAAACCTCCGCACTCCCGAGGTGATGGAGGCGGTGCAGGCCCAGGTGGAAAAACATTACCGCAGCCATGCCGTGGAATTCGTCCGCGCCACCGGCCAACCGCTAGTCGCCAAGGACATGACCGTGGTGTTGGCAAAGGCCTTCGGTTTTTGTTACGGAGTGGAGCGGGCGATTGATCTGGCTTATGCGGCCGCCAAGGTTTTCAAGGACAAGAGGATCTTTCTGTTGGGGGAGATCATCCATAACCCTGAGGTGAACGAGCAACTCCGGGAGATGGGGATTCAGTCCCTCAAGCGCGGTCAAAAAGGCTACGACTTATCCGGGCTGACCGCGGAGGATGTGGTCATCGTGCCGGCTTTCGGCGCGGAGGTGGAAACGATGGATCACCTCAAGAAACTCGGTTGTCAGACAGTGGACACCACTTGCGGGGACGTGATGAGCGTTTGGAAGCGCGTCCGCCAGTACAATAAGGAGCGGGTGACCTCGATCATCCACGGCAAGGCGTCCCACGAGGAGACGATGGCGACAAGCTCTCGGGCGCTGAGCGGGGACGGATTGGGCCACTATCTCGTCGTCTACAGTCTGGCCGAGACGGACTACGTTTGTGAATACATCCGTAAGGGCGGGAACCGGGAGGAGTTTTTCAAGAAGTTCGGCGGCGCGCATTCGCCGGGCTTTGATCCTGATCTGCACCTGCAGGCCGTGGGTGTGGCCAACCAGACGACAATGATGCGTGGGGAGACGGAGGAAGTGCAGCGCCGGATCAAGAAAGCCATCGAGGACCGGTATGGTGCACCGAAGTTGGGCGACCATTTCCGCTTCTTTGACACGATCTGCGGAGCCACCCAGGAACGTCAGGATGCCCTGCGGGACCTGCTAGTGAACAAGATGGACCTGCTGATCGTGGTGGGCGGGTACAACAGCAGCAACACGAGCCACCTGGCGGAGATGGGTGAAGCCAAGTTGCCGACTTACTTTATCCGCAACTGCACCAAGATGATTTCACCCGACGAGATCGAGCATTACGACCAGCATGCCCACCAGGAGAAAAAGACGAAAAGTTGGTTACCTTCCGGCAAGGTCACGGTGGGGGTTACCGCCGGGGCCTCGTGTCCGAATAACGTCATTGAGGAGACGATTGCAAAGCTTTTTCAGTTTAGAGGTGTTGACGTAAAGAGCCTGGTTCCCGCGGTCAGTTGAGAATGAGGCGGGCTCGGAGAGCCGGCCCTACCCTGTTTCCAATTATCGATTCTTAAGGGCTTCGGCGAGTTTGGGGACGAGGCCGCCGAAGCTGCCGTTGGTGAAGACGGCGACGACATCGCCTGACTTCAGGCGGGGCAGCAGATCCTTCATGATGGCCTCGCCGTCCGCAAGAAAGTGAGCTTCTTTGCCGGCGGCTTTG
>VHDM01000064.1 GCA_016876055.1 Verrucomicrobiota bacterium | reverse complement strand
CCGCCGGAGGAACCCCGGCCCCGAATCTTGGGGTGATCGACACCAGTGATTTATTGCGCGGTGGAGACACCCTGATTATCCGGCTGACCGGCGTACCGACCGCAGACCAAGGGATCTACGAAATCAAGGTTGATGAAAGCGGTAAAGTCTCGATGCCTTATATCGGGAGTGTCCTGGCGGCCAACTTCACCACCGTACAGCTTAAAAAGTCCATCGAGGAGGCTTACGTTCAGCAAGAAATCTTTACCAATCCAAATGTCACTGTGGATCTGAAAGAACAACGTTTCGTGGATGTCACCGGGGAAGTGCGGATGCCCCAGCGGGTGCCCTATACCAAAGACCTGACGGCTTTGGGCGCGGTGGCCGCCTGCGGCGGGTTTACGGATTTTGCCAATCGTCGAAATGTCAAATTAACCCAAAGCGGGGCAACGCGAGAATTCAATGCCAAGGAGATCCAAGCGGATCCCAGCCGTGACATCCGGCTTCTGCCCAATGACAAGATCCACGTGGATCGAAGCATTTTTTAAGTTTTGAGGATTGGTCTTTTCGGCGGGTCCTTTGATCCTTTTCATCTCGGACATTTCCTCATCGCGCGAACGGCCCGCGAACTGTTTCGTTTGCGCAAAGTGGTGTTTTTGCCCTGCGCGCACTCGCCCCTAAAAAAAGGCCGCCCCGTGGCTGGGGATCAGGCCCGGCTGGCCATGCTTCGGCAGGGATTGAAAGGACAGGGGTGGGCTGTGGTTTCTGATTGGGAAATTAAAAAGGGAGGAGTCTCGTACACAGTGGATACCCTTCGGGCCATGCAAAAGCGCCATCCCCAAAGCTCCTTTTTCTGGATCATGGGATCGGATCAGTGGGAGTTGTTGCCTTCCTGGAAGGAGCCCCACGAACTTCGCAGGAACCTTGCTTTTCTGGTTTTTTCAAGGCCGCAAAGCCTGCGCTCCCGACGAGGATTCCGCATGAAGCAAATCCCGCTGCGGTTCGATGTTTCCGCCACGGAAGTTCGACGAAGAATTCAAAAGCAACTTTCCATCACCGGCCTGGTGCCACCGGCTGTGGAAACCCTCATCCACAAACATCGGTGGTACCGATGAGCCTCGAGGGACCGGACCTGGCCCGCCGTTGCCGGGACCTGGCCGACAACAAAAAAGCGGGAGACCCGGTTTTACTCGATTTGCGGGAGGTGGGGGGTCCCTGTGAGTTTTTCCTGATTGTCTCCGGGGAGAGCGAGCCCCATCTCAAAGCGATCGCGGGGGAGGTGGAAAAAGGAGTCCGCGAGGAAAGCGGCCGTAAGCCTTTCCGGATTTCTGGAAATTCTCCAAGCCAATGGATGATTTTGGACTACGGGGACGTTTTGGTACACGTCATGCACAGCCAGAAACGGAAGTTTTATCGGTTAGAGGATCTGTGGGGGGACGCCGTCCGGCTGGACGTTTAAAACGACTACATTTCCTCCAACGTGGGAATTCCCAGCAGGCCCAAACCCTCCTTGAGCACATCCCCGGTTAGTCCCACCAAGGTCAGGCGGGAATCCCGCAAGGCCGGCAGTTGGAGAACCGGGCAGGCTTCGAAAAAACGGTGGTATTGGCCGGCGAGATCGTAAAGGTATCCGCAAAGGTGGTGGGGTTTGCGATCGGCGGCCGCAAGTTCTACGGCATCGCCAAAACGAAGCAGGAGCCGCGCCAACCGCTCTTCGGAAGGGTGAGCCACCCGCACCGGGGCACAGGGGTGCTTCGCCAGGCCCGACTTGCGTAAGATGGAGCGGGTGCGCACATAAGCATTGAGAATATACGGCGCCGTGTTGCCGTCGAACGCGAGGAGCTTTTCCCACGTAAAAACATAATCAAGATTCCGATTGGGCAGCTGGTCAGCGTATTTCAGGCTGGCCATGCCAAGCAACTCGGCCTTGGCCTCCAGACCTTCTGGGGGAAGATCGGGTCGTTTCGACTTTAAAATGACCCCGGCCCTCTCTTTGGCCTCATTGAGTAAGTCGATCAGTTTGAGTGGGGTACCATCCCGGCTTTTTAAGGGCTTCCGGTCAGGACCCAGCACCGTGCCAAACCAGACATGTTCCAGTTCCGCCCGGCAACCTGCGCGGCGGGCGGTATCGAAGAGCCAGCGGAAGTGGAGCTGTTGCCGTGCATCGGTCACGTAGATGATCCGATCCGCCTTAAGTTCCTCGGTTCGGTACTGAATCGCTGCCAAGTCGGTGGTGGCATAGAGGAAAGCACCGTCGGATTTTCGGATCAGATAAGGCTCCTCGGCGATGGTTCGATTTCGAACCACTACGGCGCCCTGGCTGACTTCCGCGATTTGTTTTTGAAGGAGATCCTGAACCACCTTCGGCAGGTCCTCGTGGTACGCGCTTTCGCCGCGGATGGAGTCAAATCTGACCCCAAGGCGCTCGTAAATTTTTCGAAAATGCTCTGCAGAACTTTCGCAAAACAGCCGCCAATCCTTCCGCCGCTCCGGATTTCCGTCCTGCAGGGCCGCCAATTCCGCCCGGGCCTGATCCATTTTGGCCGGGTCCGACTCCGCTTCCTGGTGTCCTTTTTTGTAAAATTCCTCCAACTGGTCGATGGCCTGATCTGGTTGAAGGGGTGGGCGACCGGCAGCCCGGTATGCCAAGAGAAGTTTTCCGAACTGGGTTCCCCAATCGCCTAAGTGATTGACGCGGTTGACCCGGTGACCGAGGCGCGTCAGGAGGCGGGCCAAACTGTCTCCCAAAAGGGTGGAGCGGATGTGGCCAACATGCATCGCTTTGGCGATGTTGGGAGAGCTGAAATCCACCACAACGCTCTCTGGCTTGGGAACCCGCGGAATGCCCAGGTTGGGATCCTGCCGGAGGGCATCCACCGCCCGCCCCACGGCCTCCGGCCCCACCCGATAATTAACGAAGCCGCCACCGGCCACGGTGGGTTTTTCCCAGCCCTCGGGGGGCGGGCATTCTTTGGCCAGCCGTTCGGCCAGGTCCCGCGGGTTCAGGCGCTGAGCCTTGGCGGCGACCATGGCAAAGTGGGTCTGAAAATGTCCGTGGCGCTCGTCCGCGCAGGGCCGAACCCAGGGCTCGGCTGGCAAACCAGGGAAATGGGTCGCCGCCCAGGCGGTTACGCTCTTTTCCAGCTCAGCCCGCAAGGACATCAGTTTGCTTGAAGGAGCTGGAGAATTTCGGCGGGCTCCTTGGCTTCCAGGATTTTTGTTTTGATTCCCCGCCGATTAAAGAATTTGGCCACGGTGGCGAGGGTTTGCAGGTGAACCTGCGCCTGATCCGCCGGAACTAGGATGAGAAAAAATAGTTTCACCGGCTTTCCGTCCATGGCCTGGCAGTCCACCCCGGCTGGGCAACGGGCAAAGAGGGTGGCGAGTTGCTTCAACTTAGGAATGGTGGCATGGGGAATGGCGAACCCCCCGCCCATGGCCGTGGTCATTTTTTCTTCCCGAACCTGCAGGGCCTTTTCCGCGAAAGGAAGTACATCCTTTGGTATAACACCTTTGGCGGTAAGGTGTTCCAGCATTTTTCGGTAAGCTTTTGGGCGATCTTCAGCCTCCAGCTGGGCGATAAGGTTTTTCTCTTGGATCAGTTCGGAAATGAGCACGGAAAGAAATCTTTTAGGCGGGAGGAGGCAGGTAACGCAAGAGAAGCCCTGAAAACCAATGGACGCCTTCCATGTAGGTCCAAGCCCAATCACGCCCCAAATCCATCATCATAGTGACCAAGGGTATTGGCTGGAAAAATGACCATACCAGGCTGATAGCCAGTAGCAGGTTGGCTAGGACAATCACGGTCAGGGAAAAGATCCTGCCGTAAACAAGGAAATCAGGTTGCTGGGTCCGGAGAAGGTCCACGGTAAAGGCGTAGTGGTATCCCCAGACCACCCCCCAAAGCCCCAGAAAAGGCAGCTGATAGCCTGCCAAAGCCGGCCAGACTTGCAGGACGGCGAGCCAAGCAACCGCGGTCAACAGGGGATAAAGCGGCACAACATATGGAGCCAAGGTAATCCAGGCAGAAGTTCGGTCAGAGATTACCCGGCCACCCTTGTCGGCGACCTGCAGAGAGTGGACTTTTCCCCCGCTAAGCCAAACAGCCAAAGCATGGGAAAGCTCGTGCCCCAGCACATAAATACCTCGGGGGCGAGGGAGCATAAGATAAGCCAACCCGGCCACCAGCCAGCCGCCACCAAAACAAGCGGTCGCCCACCAGGGAAAAGAGGGATTGGAAGCGGCCGCTCGGATCAGACGGCTGAGGCTTACGCCGGTGGCCCAAACTCCCGGCCAGAGAGCCAGGGCCAGGAGCAAGCGGAGCCAGTTCATGGATTGACGGGAGTCATCCCGATGAGGCATTGTTTTCGTTTATGGCTAACACTGCCTCTGCCGCCAAACAGGCTCGCGCCGCCCTGCGTAAACGCGAGGTGAACCGGACCCTGCTGCAGGCTGCTCGGACCGCCCAAAAAAAGGTTCTTTCGTTGATTCAGGCCGGTAAGAAGGAAGAAGCGGCCAAGCACTTCCCGGACCTTCAAAAAAGGCTGGATCGGGCCGCCAAGGGTAAAGCCATCCATCGGAATCGCTCGGCCCGTATCAAGTCCCGGATGGCCCATTTGCTTCGTTAGTGAGCTTCGCCCGCACCCAGTAAGCGGGTGACTTGAATCCAGATCCTATTTCCAAAATATCCCTTCGCCCGATCCATGACGGCTTTGGCCGCGGATTCCGTGGCCCATAGTCCGAAGACGGTCGAGCCGCTGCCACTCATGCGGGCCGCCAGAACCCCCGGCTGTTGTGCCAGCCAATGCCGGGCGGTGCGGATCCAAAGAAACTTCTCCTCCACCGCCGGTTCCAGATCGTTGCGAGGCTTGAGTTCATAGGTCTTTCCGCCGGGGAGGGTAAGGGGGATCGCTCGTCCCTCTTCTCCAGATCGGCGGTTGGCGGCATAGCGTCGGTAAGCCTCTGTCGTCGGCGAGCCGAAACCGGGGAAAATCAGGACCGCCCAAGGAAGGGATTGAAGGGGGATCGATTCGAGAATCTCGCCCTTTCCGGTGCCGCGGGCGGGACTGGATTGCAGGAAAAACGGAACATCGCTCCCTAGGCAGGCTCCGATTTCGGAAAGTTCCGCATCTGATACGGTAAGTGCCCAAAGATTTCGAAGTAAGATAAGGGCCGCCGCGGCGTCACTGCTTCCGCCGCCGAGACCCGCTCCTTGGGGGATCTCCTTTTTGAGTTTGAGGTTTGCCCCGGCGGTGCTTTTTCCTTTTTTCTGAAGAGCTTGGGCCGCGCGCAACACAAGGTTGTCTGGTCCTGCCGAAAGGCCCTTATCCCCCTCAATCTGCAAAGAGAGAGACCCGTCCGGGGTGGGGGATGCGCTCAGCTGATCCGCCACGTCAGTTCGGACGAAGAGGGTGTCGATCGGATGGAACCCGTCGGGACGGCGGGCACCGAGGCGGAGATCCAGGTTGATTTTGGCGTGGGCGCGGATTGTCAGCGCGGGCATCTCCCGATTCAATGGGGAAGGTGACCCCAGATCAAATCATCCTCGCGCTCGATGTGGACACCGCGGAAGAGGCCTTAGCTTGGGTCCGGCGACTCAAGAGTCGTGTCGGCACTTGCAAGGTAGGGCTACAGCTTTTTCTGCGGGACGGGCCCAAGGTTCTGCGTGGTTTAAGCGATGCGGGGATGCCTGTGTTTTTGGACCTCAAATTTCACGACATTCCAAACACCGTGGCCCAAGCGGTGAAATCCGTGGCGGTATGGAAGCCCCGATTTCTTACCCTGCATGCCTCCGGCGGGCGGGAAATGATGGAAGCGGCCCGGGCCCAAGCGGCTCATGAGACCTGTCTTTTGGGGGTGACTGTCCTGACCAGC
>VHDM01000063.1 GCA_016876055.1 Verrucomicrobiota bacterium | reverse complement strand
ATCGGCAAGGCACTAAAAGGGGAAAAAAGCCATTCCGCAGAAAGAAACGGCGGGGTGGAGGTGATCGCCGCCGGCGGCAAAAAGGCGATGAAGGTCAGCGCCCCGATCGTGATCAGCGGAGCGCTCTCCCCGATCGCTCGGGACATCGCCAGGATCACGCCGGTGGCAATCCCGCCAGTAGAATAAGGCAATAAATGATGCCAAACCGCCTGCCAGCGCGTTGCCCCCAGGGCGAAGGCTGCTTCCCGGATGGTTGAAGGAATGGAACGGAGCGACTCCCGCGTTGCCACAATCACGATCGGCAGCACCAAGCAAGCCAGCGCCAATCCTCCGGAGAGGATGCTTTGCCCGAATTGAAAATAATAAACAAACAGTCCCAAAGCCATCAGGCCGTACAAAATGGAGGGCACGCCGGCTAGGTTGGCGATGTTAATTTCGATAAGATCCGTCCAGCGGTTTTTCGGGGCGTACTCTTCCAGATAAATACCCGCGGCGATGCCGAAGGGAATCGCCACCACCGCCGTCACGAACATGAGAAGTAAAGTTCCCGCCCAGGCTGAAAGGATGCCGGCCTCCGCCGCCCGCCGGGACGGGAACGTGGTCAGGAACTGCCAATCAATCCTCGCCAGCCCGTTCATCGCCAGATTGAGGAGTAAAACGGCCAACACCCCCAGCGTGGCCAGGGTCAACAGCATGCCGATCCGGCCAAACCAGCGGTCGAGCACCCGGCGCCGGTGGGCCCGCTTTTCCAGCGCGTGAGGTTGTTGCTCAGGTAGCACGGTGGAATTTCTTTCTCAGGGCATGGCCCGCCAGGTTGAAACCCAGGGTCAGCAAAAACAGCATGCTCCCCGCCACAAAGATCGACTGGTAGCCCAGGCTGCCATGGGGCAGGTCGCCCAGGCTCACCTGCACGATAAAAGCCGTCACCGTGGCCGCCGACTCCAGAGGATTGATCGTCATCTTCGGCTGCAAGCCGGCGGCGATCGCCACGATCATCGTCTCCCCCACCGCCCGGGAGATCGCCAGCACGTAGGCCGCCGCCAAGCCGGAAAAGGCCCCAGGAAATACCACCCGCAACGCCACGCCCAGCTTGCCGTCCCCTAAGGCGTAGGCCCCCTCCCGCAACAGCATCGGCACACTCCTCATCGCATCTTCCCCGAGAGAAGAGACGTAGGGCACAATCATGATTCCCATGATCAGGCCGGCGCTGAGCATCGAAAATTGGGGCAGGTCGGGGAAGATCATCTGCAGGACCGGGGTCACCGCCAACAGGGCAAAGTAGCCATAGACCACGGTCGGCACCGCGCTCAGCAACTCCAGCATCGGTTTCACCGCCTCGCGAAAGCGGGCCGGGGCAAACTCACTCAGATAGATCGCGAGGATGGTTCCAAGCGGTATGGCCACGGACAAGGCCACGCCGGTCGTGACTAGTGTCCCCGCTAAAAGCGCCCCGATACCATACTGAGGGTCGGCAAACAGCGGCGTCCACATGGTATCTTTCACCAGTCGGATCAGCGGCACCTTGGCAAAGAATGGGGCCGACTCCGTGACCAGGGTCACGATGATCCCGAAGGTCACCAACACGGAGGCCCAGCCCCCGATCCGCAAAAGCCAAACCATGAAAGCCTCCACCGCCTTATCCAGGCGGCGGGTGGGGGCAACGAAGGCGGCGGAGGCCATCGAGAAAGTTATGGCACCGGTGTGCGTTTTAGGATTTCGCTGACCGGGGTGGCCATGTCAGCGTGGCCGGCAAAGGCGGTTCCCTTTTGCCGATCCGCCAACCGCTTTCGCAGGATTTCATAGGCGGAGGCCGGCAACGGGACATAGTTCACTTCCTTGGCGAGTTTTTCGATGTTGTCGAAATAGAACTCCGTGAACTTAAGAACCTCCGGCTTATCCAGGGACTTCAGATTCACGTAAATGAAAAGCGGGCGCGAAAGTGGATTGTACGTTCCGTCCAGCACCGTGGCCATGGAAGGCGCCACGGCTGGCTTTCCTTTTTCGTCCCAGATGACCGGCAGAGACTTTAACCGGTTTTTGTGGGCCTCATAGTAAGAGTAACCCATATAGCCGAGGGCAAACTTGTCCCCCTCCACCCCCTGCACCAGCACGTTGTCGTCTTCGCTCGCGGTGTAGTCACCTCGGCTGGCCTTCGATTTCCCCACCACGGCCTCGGTGAAGTAATCGAAAGTTCCGGAGTCCGACCCCGCACCGTACAGCTTGATTTCCTTGTCCGGCCACTCAGGACGGATCTGGTTCCATTTTTTAATCTGCCCTTGGGCGGCCGGCTCCCAGATCTTTTTCAACTCGGAAACCTTGATGTCCTTGGCCCAGTCATTTTTGGAATTCACCACCACGGTCAGCGCATCGTAGGCGATCGGAAACTCGAGGAACTCGATCTTGGTCTCCTTAGCCGCGGCAATTTCCGATTCGCTGATGGGTCGACTCGCGTTCTGCACATCCGTCTCGCCACGGGTGAATTTCTTGAAGCCTCCCCCGGTCCCGGAGATGCCCACCGTCACCCGGTGGCCGGTGGCCTTTTGGAACTCTTCGGCCACGGCTTCCGTGATCGGAAACACCGTGCTCGATCCGTCAATTTTGACCACTTCCGCAGCCCGGAGGTCACCGGGTACGAGAGGGGCCAGTCCTGTCAGGAGGGCAACAAGACCCTTTATGGATGGATTCATTACGCTTGCCTAAGGAGCTACCTCCCCCAAGCCAAGACTGGTTTTGTGACAATTTGATGACATTTGGCTAATTTTTAAATATCTAATTGTCAATGCTTTGTGATGAGAGTAAAAAATATTTTGGTCCCGGCTCCCAATCGGCTTTCGGCCCGAACCTCACCACCGTGGAGTTGAACCAAATGCTTCACAATGGAGAGTCCCAACCCCGTTCCTCCCCGCTCCCTCGCCCGTCCCTCATCCGCCCGGAAAAACCGCTCAAAAATCCGGTTTACCTTGTCCCCGGGAATGCCCTCCCCCCGGTCTTCCACAAAAAACTCCACCTTTTTCCCGTGGGAGCGGGCCCCGACGGTCACTTGGGTTCCTTGCGGCGCAAACCGCAAGGCATTGTCCATCAGATTGGCAAAAATCTGCCCGGTGCGCAGGGGATCGGACTGCACGTCCAGCTGGGATTCCGGGCAGTCCACCTCCACCTTCACTTTCTTGCCCGCAAAAGCCCGTTTCCAATCCTCCTTCACCTCCTCCAAAATTTCCCGCGGTTTCCGTGCCTGCATTTGAATCCCGATTCGTCCGGATTCGATCCGGGAAAGCTCCATCAGGTCGTTGACCAGCAACGTCAGCCGCTCGCAGTTCCGGCGCAACACCTGCAGGATTTCCCGGCCCTCCGACCCCCGCAGCACCGCCGGGTCCTCCATGGTCTCCACATAGCCGGAAAGAATGGAAAGCGGCGTCCTCAGCTCGTGGGAAAGATTGGAAACGAACTCCTGTCGAACCGTCTCCAAGCGGCGGATTTTCGAAAGATCGTAGAAAACCGTCACGACCCCGGCCCGTTCCCCGCCGCCCTCTTGGATCGGAGCCAGATTCACCGCAAAGGTTTGGGCCTCGCCGGTCTCCTGCGAGGGTCGCCGGATTTCCAGGCTGCGTCCTCCCCCCTGCACAAAAGTCTCCTCTACCGCCCCGGCAACTTCCGGGATTCGCACCGTCTCCATCATCGTCCGACCCAGTGAAATCTCGTCCAGAGCGAACATCTTGAGAAAGCTCTGGTTGGCCAGTCGGATTTTCCCTTCACGATCGGTCACCACCACCCCTTCCGATAGGCTGGCGAGCAGGGCCTCCAGACTGAACCGTCCGCGTTCGGCTTGGGAGGAAATCCCCTGCAATCGTCCGGATACCCGGTCGAGATCCACGATGATTTCTTCCAGCCCCAGGGATCCCCGGGCCACAAAACCGCGGGATACTTTTCCGTCCGCCAGATCCCGCACCAACCTGCGCACCTGCAACAGAGGCCGGTACACCATCGTCCATCCCCACGCCGCCGCCAGCAGCGCTGCCACCACAATCAAAGGAGTCCACCATCCGTCCATCGTCCTAACCTCTCTCGTTCACTAGTTTTTTCAAGCTACCCCTTCCTGCCACCTTCCAGCCTCCACAATACCTCCACTCTCCCACCCCCTGATCCTTGCACCTAATCCTCACCCCTCTGTCGTATTCAGCCGATACCCACTCCCCCGCACCGTCTCCACCAACCTTCCCGCCCGTCCCAGTTTCTCCCGCAACCTTCTCACATGCGTGTCCACCGTCCGCGTATCCAAATTGGCCTGATACCCCCACACCTCGCTCAACAGGGTCTCCCTCGACTGGATGCTTCCCACCCTTCGCACCAACAACTCCAGCAACCGGAACTCCGTGGAAGTCAGCCCTAACTTTTTACCCCCGATCGTGGCTGTCATCTCCGCCCGATCCATCGTGATCAGCCCTGCCCGCGCCAGGATCGGTTTGGACACGCCCTGGTCCGGCTTCCGCCTCGCCACCGCCCGAACCCGCAACACTACTTCCCGCGGGCTAAAGGGCTTGGTCACATAGTCATCCGCTCCCACCTCAAATCCCGCCACCTTTTCCTCCTCCGCCGCCTTGGCCGTCAGCATCAGAATGGGAATCCGCGAGGTAGGGGGATGCTTGCGCAGGGCCCGGCACACCTCCACCCCGCTCATCTCCGGCATCATCAGATCCAGGATGATCACGGCCGGAAGTTCGTGTTTGGCGATCGCCAACCCTTCGGCACCGTTCGCGGCCTCGAGCACGTCAAAGCCCGCCGCCCGAAGGTTGGTACGAAGGAGCATCCGGACGTCCGGTTCATCATCCACCACCAGCACCCGTTCGCGCATGGCCTCCATCGTTATCTCCGTGCGATCCTCTGCGGCAATCTTCCTAAAGTGACATTCTCGTGACAGAATTCTACGCCCCCCAAGTCGCCGCCAAGGCCTCCACCTCGGCCCGAAGTTGATCCACCTCGCTCAGCTTTACCTCCGGTTCCGGCACGAGGATCACCTCGCCCGTCGTTTTGTGCTCATACACCGTTACCCGGCCCTCCGGACCCTGCGTTCGCTCCCGCACCACCAAAATCTTCCGCCGCTCCAAGAGCAGGGCGAACAGGAAGATCACCCTCGCCTCCGGACTCTGGGCCTGCACCGGCTGGGCCAGCCTTCTCCTGAGCTCTGCCTCCGCCCGGGCCGCCGGGGGCTCTTTCTCCGTCTTGGGCGGCGCCAACTGAAACTTCCCCTTCCAAAAGCAGAAATAGGCCGGCCGGCTCTCCCCCTTCGTCCACGCCCCCTCCGTGTAATCCTTTCTTTCCATCCCCCCATCCACCGCCACGAGCACCGTGAAGACCGTCTCCCCGTCGGCAAACTTACGCCCCGACCCCGCACACGTATCCGCCCTTGGCCGAATGCTCCAATCCATCGGGAATTCCTAGCCGTTTACTTTCCGTTGGAAAAGACCCCCCTTTCATCCCACCCTACCCCATGGATCCCGCCTTCTGGCTGCCCGAGCACCTTCACGTGATGCTCAACCACCTGCCCGCCACCCTTCCCATGATCGTCGGACCCATCCTGATTGCCGGGCTGATCGCCCGGAGCCATGCGGTGCTTGCCGTGGCCTTCTCCCTTGGGTTGCTCGCCGCCGGCGCGACCCCTTTTGTGATGCAGACCGGGGAGCGGGCCTATGACCGCTTCAACGCCGGCCAAATCCAGCCCCCGCTCGACGACCGCGGCGACATCGCCATGGAGATGCACGAGGAGGCTGCTGAAAAAGCAGCCCCATTCCTGTATGGTATGGGCCTGAGTTGCCTCGCCGGCCTGATTTTTCTCCGCTGGAGGCCAGACTGGGTCCGCGGCTGCACCTATCTCGTTCTCCTCATCTCCCTCGCCGCCGCTGCTTTCACCCTGCGGGCCGCCGTCCTCGGCGGCCAAATCCGCCACCC
>VHDM01000062.1 GCA_016876055.1 Verrucomicrobiota bacterium | reverse complement strand
AGCCATTGCCATTGCCGCGGTCCCAGGATGTCCCCGTTCGGCCCGGCATCGTCCCGGTTGTAGCGCGTGTCCAGCAGGATGACCCGGATCCGCTTCCCCTCCGGCCCAAAATCCCGTGCCGAATAAACTCCGTCTTCCCTTTCCTCCGCTCCCCAGAACTTCACAAAAGCCTTCTTCGCATCCTCTTTTCTCTCCCAATTCTTCCCGGCATCGTTCAGGCCGTAGTCGTGATCGTCCCAAGTGGCCATCATGTGACCCGGGGGCAGCCTTTTGAGAACAGCCATCCCCTCGCTCTCCCCCAGCGAACGATAGGCCCGTGTAAACGCATCCTTGGGCAGGTCTTTCTTGATGTATTTTCCGTCGATCACATCCGCATACACATTGTCCCCCAGCCAAAGCCACACTTGCGGATCAAAATCCGAAACCGCTTTCCATAAAGCGGTTTTCTTTTCCGGCTTGTAGCAGGATCCGAACCCAATCCGGCTGACGGGTTCCTCAGCCCCACCACTGACCAGGCTGACCGCTAAAAGCAGTCCGGCCCAACCACCCCTCATGCGCCGAGCGGGAGTTCCCCTTCCCCGTCGTCGGTCTCCACCACCCGAGCCACGCCCTGCAAACGATCACCCTTCTGCAACCGAACTATATAAACCCCTTGGGTGTTGCGGCCAGATTCGCGGATATCCTTTACCTTCGTGCGGACCATCTGCCCCTTCACGGTGATCAACATGATTTCGTCCGCCTCCTTTACGGAAATGGCCCCAGCCACCGCGCCGGTTTTGTCGGTGGTTTTCATCGTGATGATCCCCTTTCCACCGCGGGTTTGGCTGCGGTAATCCTCAAAAGAAGTCCGCTTGCCGACCCCGTTCTCGCCCACCACCAACAGCGTTGCCTTCGCATCCACCACCGCCACCCCCACCACCTTGTCCTTTTTCTCGGGCCGGATGCCATAGACGCCGACCGTGGCCCGGCCCTGATCCCGCAGTTGCTCTTCGTCAAAGCGCAGACTCATACCCTCCCGGGTCACCAAAACGATCTCCTGCTTTCCGTTGGTCTGGACGCAGCCAATCAGTTCATCCCCGGTTTCGATCTTGATCCCAATGATGCCGCCTTTGCGGAAGTTGGCGTAATCCGCCAAGTTCGTCTTTTTCACGATCCCTGAGGCGGTGGCCATCACCAGGTGCTGCTTGTCGCTGAACTCCTGCACACAGATGAGCGCCGCCACCTTCTCGTTCGGTTGCAACGCCAGAATGTTGGCGATCGACTTGCCCCGGGCCGTCCGGCCCATCTCGGGAATTTCATAAACCTTCTCCACGTACACCCGTCCGGTGTTTGTGAAAAACATCAGGTAATCGTGGGTGGTGGCCGAAAAGAGATGCTCCACAAAGTCCCCAGCCTCGTCCCCTTCCTTCTCCTCCTTGGACTTCATCCCGATCACCCCCTTTCCGCCGCGCCGCTGGGCCCGGTAGCTGGTCACCGAGGTCCGCTTAATGTAGCCCGCGTGGGACAGGGTGATTACCGTGCCCTCCTTGGCGATCAGGTCCTCCACATCGATCTCCCCTTCGTCCTTCACAATCTGGGTGCGGCGGGGATCGGCATACTTTTCTTTAATCTCCAGAAGCTCCTTCCGAATGATCGCGTACACCTTCTTTTCACTGGCCAGAATGCTGCGCAACTCCTCGATCTTTTGGATGATCGCCAGATACTCCTCTTCGATTTTACTCCTTTCCAGGCCGGTCAATTGGTAGAGGCGCAGTTCCAGAATCGCGTCCGCCTGCCGGTCGCTCAGCTTGTACTTCGCCATCAACTTTTCCTTGGCGAGGGCACGGTCCTTGGAGGCCCGGATGATCTTCACGAAGTCATCGAGGTTCGCCAGGGCCTTTTTGTATCCCTCAAGAATATGGGCGCGGTCTTCCGCCACCTTGAGGTCAAATTTGGTTCTTCGGATGACAACCTCACGCCGATGCTCCAAATAACAAATCAACATCTCCCGCATCGGGAGAAGCTTTGGACGGCGTCCGTCCAGGGCCAGCATGATCACCCCAAAACTGCTCTCCAGGGGGGTGTGTTTATAGAGGTTGTTGATGATGACCTTGGGAATCGCATCCCGCTTGAGTTCCAGCACGATGCGGATGGATTCGTCCGATTCGTTGCGCGCATCACTGATCCCCTCGAGCTTCTTTTCCTCCACCAGCTCGGCTACCCGCTTGATCAGTTCTTCAGGATTCACGTTGTAGGGAACCTCGGAAATGATCAGTTGCGATTTACCGGAGCGCCCGTCTTCCACCGAAACCTTGCCCCGCAGCTTTAACGAACCTCGTCCCGTTTTGTAGTAAGCGGCGATCGACTCCTTCCCACAGATCAACGCGCCCGTTGGAAAGTCCGGCCCGGGCATGATCTTGAGGATCTGCTCCGCTGCCAGCTTCGGGTTCTCAATCAGGGCGCAAAGCGCATCAATGGTCTCCCCCAGGTTGTGGGGCGGAATGTTGGTCGCCATGCCGACCGCGATGCCCGTGCCGCCATTGACGATCAGATTGGGAAACGCCGCCGGAAGCACCACCGGCTCTGTCAATCGCTCGTCATAGGTCGGGACAAAATCAACGGTGTCGCGTTCCATGTCGGCCATCAGGGCCGCCCCGAGATGGTGCAATCGTGCCTCGGTGTATCGCATTGAGGCAGGCGGGTCACCGTCAATGGATCCGAAGTTGCCGCGACCCTCCACGAGAAGATGCCGCGTGCCCCACCATTGGCCCATGCCCACCAGCGTGGGATAGATCGCCATGTCACCGTGGGGATGGAAATTGCCCATGGTTTCACCAACGATCTTGGCGCATTTCACATGCTTCCGGTTGGGCTGCACCCCCAACCCATCCATCGCGTAAAGGATCCGGCGCTGGGAAGGTTTGAGTCCGTCGCGGGCATCCGGCAGCGCCCGGGAGATGATGACCGACATCGAATAGTCCAAAAACGACTTCGACATTTCCTCCGCGACGTTGATCGGAACAATATTTTCTTTGAGGAGCGCCATGGATGGGGAGCGGCTAGATGTCCAAGTTGCGGACGTTAAGGGCATTCTCCTCGATAAAGACCCGGCGAGGCTCCACCTCATCGCCCATGAGAGTGGTGAAGATTTCGTCCGCCTTGGCGGCATCCACCAGATCCACCTTGAGCAGTTGCCTCTTCTCGGGATTCATGGTGGTCTCAAACAACTCCTTGGCGTCCATTTCGCCCAGTCCCTTGAACCGGGTGATCTGCACCCCTTTCTTTCCCACCGCCTTCACTGCGGTGAGGATCTCCGCAATTGAAAAAATCGGGACGCGGTTGGGATTCGACTTTTCCACTTCGCCCTCCACGAGCTCAAAAAGCGGTTTGTCCTGGGCAGAATAGTGCTCCATTTCCAGTCCCTTTTTGGCCAGCCCCAAGAGCGCTTTGGCCAGGCTCCCGGCTTCATAAATTTCATAAAGGCTTGCCTTGGCTTTGCTCTTGGCGGCCTCCTCCTTGCCATTTTTTTCTTCCTCCTCGTCCTCCTCGTCCTCAATTCCCATCTTATCGCGAAATTTGGCGGCTTCCTTGTCATCCTTAAAAAACTCGAATTTCTCCTCGTTCCCCTCGCGGATTTTACCGATATATTTGGGCAGGTCGCCCGTTTTTGGATTCCGCACCTCGAGATAATCTTCAAACTTCGCCCCGCGCCGGGTCACGGCCCGGGACAGACGCTCCAATTCCTGCAGCGATCCGAGAATGTCGAGCAACTGCGCTTTGCTGAAGGCCTTCTTGTCGGACAAACGGATCAGGGCCACCTCCTCTGTGCCCAGTTCGATCAGAATTTTGTCCAAAGTTTCGGTGTCCTGGACATACTCCTCCCGCTTTTTTCTTTTGATGAGGAAAAGGGGCGGTTGGGCGATGTAGATGTAACCGGACGAAACCAGGGTGGGCATTTTCCGGTAAAAAAAGGTCAGCAATAGCGTCCGGATGTGGGAGCCGTCCACGTCGGCGTCGGTCATCAGGATGATCTTGTGATAGCGCAGTTTCTCAAGATCAAATCCGCCCCCGGCCTCGGCTTCCTCCTCCCCTTTTTTTGCCTTTTCCTTGTCGCTGGCCGTGCCGATTCCGGTGCCAACTGCCGTGATGATGGTCCGAATTTCGTTGTTGTTAAGAACCTTGTCGATCGAGGCCTTTTCAACATTGATCAGCTTTCCGCGGATGGGAAGGATGGCCTGGGTCCGACGGTCCCGGCCCTGCTTGGCCGACCCACCGGCGGAGTCTCCTTCCACGATATATAACTCACACTGGACCGGGTCCCGTTCGGAACAGTCCGCCAGCTTCCCGGGAAGCCCCCCGCCGCTGAACGCCCCCTTCCGGATGGTCTCCTTGGCCTTCCGCGCCGCCTCGCGGGCGCGTGCCCCCGTCAACGCCTTCTCAAAAATCTTTTTCCCGACTCCTGGATTTTCCTCAAGAAAAGCCAGCAAGCCCTCGTAAACACAACTGCCCACCACGCCCTCAATCTCGGTGTTGACCAGCTTCACCTTGGTTTGGGCGTTGAACCGCGGGTTAGGCAGTTTGACGCTGAGCACGCAGATCAATCCCTCCCGCGTATCCTCGCCGGTGATCTTGGGATCCTTCTCCTTGGCCAAGCCCTTGCCAGAGGCAAACTGGTTAATCGCCCGAGTCAGCGCCGAGCGGAACCCGGACACGTGGGTCCCCCCATCCGGATTGGGGATGGAGTTGGCAAAGGGCAGCAACGTTTCGTCGTATCCGTCGTAATACTGGATCACGCAGTCCACAAACACTTCGTCCTTTTTCTTTTCCAGCAGAATCGGCTTGGGATGGATCGGGGACCGGGCCTTGGCCAGTTGTTTGACAAACTCCTCGATCCCGTCTTTGTATAAAAAAGTTTCGGATTTCCCGCTTTTCCCCTCGTCGGTCAGCGTGATCGACAACCCGGGGTTAAGAAAGGCCAGTTCGCGAAGCCGCTTGGCCAGCAGGTCAAATTTGAATTTGGTCGTGTCCTTGAAAATCTCCGGATCGGGCTTGAAGCTGATCTTGGTTCCGGTTTTTTTGGATTTTCCGGTGACGCTGAGTTTCGAGGTCGTCTTCCCCCGTGCGAACTCAATGTGATAAAGCTTTCCGTCTCGCGAAACCTCCGCCTCAAACCATTCGGAAAGGGCGTTGACACATTTGGCCCCCACCCCGTGCAGACCCCCGGAATATTTATAGGCCCCTTGGTCGAATTTCCCGCCCGCATGAAGATTGGTCAAAACCAACTCCACCGCCGGGATTTTGAATTTTGGGTGGGGGTCCACGGGAATGCCGCGGCCGTCATCCTCGACGGAAATCGATCCGTCCACATGCATGGTCACCCGGATGTTGTCGCAATGCCCGGCAAGATGTTCGTCAACGGAGTTGTCGAGCACTTCAAAAACACAGTGATGCAGCCCGCGCTCATCCGGATCGCCAATGTACATTCCCGGGCGTTTTCGGACCGCCTCCAGCCCCTCGAGCTTGTCGATTTTGGATGCGTCGTACTTTGAGGAAACGACGACTTTTTCCTTGGCAGCCGGCATCGTTAAAGGATGCCGAAAACCTCCCTTCTCACAACCAAAATATTACTTTTTACTTATTTTTAAGTAATTGCAAAACAACGTCTTACAGAGGTTTTTGGCGGATCATTGGCTTGATTTTTTGGACCGGGTTGGAGACCGAAACCGGGACCATTTCGACCTCTTGTGTCTCCCCCGCCAACCACTCTTTAAAAAGGCGAAAAGCCACCGCCATCAGGGTCGCCCCGAAGAAAATTCCCAAAAACCCATAAGCAATAAATCCCCCGATCACCCCCAGGAAGATGATCCCAAACGGCAAGTTGCTGCCCCGGCTGATCAGGTACGGCTTGGTGAAATTGTCCACAAGGCCGACCACCCCCACGCCCCAAACACAGTTAAACACCGCCCAACCAGTTTTACCTTCCATAAACAGCCAGATCACCACCGGTATCCAAACAATCCCGCATGACAACTGCAGGCTCGCAAAGAAAAATGCTGCAAATCCCAGCAGCAC
>VHDM01000061.1 GCA_016876055.1 Verrucomicrobiota bacterium | reverse complement strand
GTGGCATGGCACAGGCCGCGATGAGTGCAAGCACCCCCACGCACATCTCGGTGATCATCGCCCCGTAGCCCACCAGCCGGATATCCGCCTCGCTCGCGAGCAGTTTGGGGGTGGTGCCCGAAGCCACGAGGCAGTGAAATCCACTGATCGCCCCGCAGGCGATCGTGATGAAACAAAAAGGGAAAACCGGGCCCGCGAAAATGGGGCCGGTGCCGTCAATGAACCGCGTCAGCGCCGGCATCTCGAGCTGCGGAGCCAGAAAAGCCACCACCACACCCAACGCCGCCACTGTGCCAATTTTTAAGAAGGAACTGAGGTAATCACGCGGCGCCAGGAGCAGCCAAACCGGCAGAACGCTGGCGGCCAAGCCGTAGCCCATGATCGCCCAAGCCAGCGTGGTCGATTTCCAGGTGAACATCTTGGACAGCACCGCGTGCTCCGCGGCCCAGCTCCCCGCCCAGACACAACCCACCAACCCCAGCACTCCCAGCACTGTCACCCCGATGGTCCGTCGGCCGTCCGCCCCCCGCATGCCCAAACCCATCGCGAGCGCCAACGGCATGGTCAGGACGATGGTGAACAAACCCCAAGGACTTTCCGCGAGGGCCTTCACCACCACTAGAGCCAGCACCGCCATTAACATGGTGATGATTCCAAGCAGTCCAATCACCGCGAGCGTGCCAGCCACCGGACCCACCTCCTCCCGCAACATTTGTCCTACCGACTTTCCTTTCCGACGTAGGCTCAGCCAAAGGATGATGCTGTCGTGGACGGCGCCACCCAGCACGGCGCCGACCAGAATCCAAAGCAGGCCCGGAAGATATCCAAATTGGGCCGCCAGCACCGGCCCGACCAAGGGCCCGGGTCCGGCAATGGCCGCAAAATGGTGCCCGAAGACCACCCAGCGGTTTGTCTTCACAAAATCCTGCCCGTCCGCGTGTCGTTCCGCCGGGGTTTTTCGCGTAGGGTCGATGGTCAGGACGGTCGCCATTAACCAAGCACTGTGGAATCGGTAACCGATTGCGTAGACGCATCCCGTTGCCACGATGAGCCAGAGGGCGTTGACGGGCTCCCCCCTCTCCAAAGCCACCACGCCGAGGGAGCCGGCCCCCACCAGAGCCACGAGCAACCAACCCACTTTGGCCAACGGGGAGAGTTTCCTGCCCATCGCCAAATCCTAGGGCTTGGGAAAAAGTCCGTCTATCAGGCTTGTCTTTCGTTTCTCCGCGTTTATCAACGCAGAATGCAATCCACTACGCTTCGCTTCTTGGCGGCATTCACCTTGGTCGCGGCTTTTTGCTTGGCGGAAAGCTGGGCCCAGCAGTCCAACCGCGACCTCACCAAGAAAAAAACCAAAAACCAGACCAGCGAGGATTCCGGGGATGCACCGTGGAAAAAAATGCCTCTGCTGCTTGACCGCCCGGAAAAAGCCTATGAGGTCATTGGTTTGGTCAGTGCCCCCCAAATTTTTCTTTGGGACGACGAGGAATCCATGAAGGAATCCCTCCAGAAACAAGCTTGGAAGATGAAAGCCGATGCGGTGGTTTTGGATCGCGTGGATACCAGTTTCCGCTTCACCGGTCCGGCCGGGGGCGCCAACGGCCGCGCGATCCGCTACAAAGAGTAGGCATAGATCTTTTCTCTTTGAGCTATTAAGCCGTCCTCTTCTTCAACCTAGGCCTAAACTCAATTCCTACGCCACCAGGCCGGCCGGCGGGTGGTCGAGAAGTTGGTAGCCATTGTTCCTCTGCCTTGGTTCGTATCCAGCCTCCCGGATCAGTCTGCGCATCTCCTCCAGGGTAAGTCGAAAACTGGTGCCGGCACTCGAGACCACATTTTCTTCCATCATCAGGCTGCCGAAATCGTTCGCTCCGAATTGTAAAGCCACCTGACCCATCGCCGGTCCTTGCGTGACCCAACTCGACTGCACATTCGGTATATTATCGAGGAAGATCCGGGACAACGCCTGCATCCGGAGATACTCATGAGACCCCGTCTTTTCTGCCTTGAGGACGGTGTTTTCCGGCTGAAAGGTCCAGCAGATGAAAGCCGTAAAGCCCCCGGTCCGGTCCTGCAACTGCCGAAGACGGTCAAGATGCTCAATCCGGTCCTCCACCGTTTCCACATGCCCAAACATCATCGTGGCACTTGAGCGTAGCCCTAGGCCGTGACCGATTTCCATGACCCGCAACCAGGCATCCGTACCGCATTTTCGCGGGGCAATTCTTTGCCGTACCCGATCCACCAAAATCTCCGCCCCTCCCCCGGGGATGCTCCCCAGACCTGCCTCTAGGAATTTCCGAAGGACCTCTTCCAACGGCATCCGAAAGACTTCGGCAAAATGATTGAACTCCGGCGGAGAAAAGCCGTGGACATTCACCTGTGGATATTTGCCTCGCAGGTGCCGCAGCAAATCTAGGTACCAATCCAAGCCCAGTTTGGGATGATGCCCTCCTTGCAAAAGAATCTGATTTCCACCGACGGCCACCAGTTCGTCGATCTTCCGGTCGATCTGCTCATGGCTAAGCACATAATGATCGGGGTCCGTTTCTGTGCGGTAAAAGGCGCAGAACTTGCAGTACACATCGCAGACGTTGGTGTAGTTGATGTTCCGGTCGACGATGTAGGTCACCACCTCTTCTCCGCGGCCCTCGTAGTCCGAGCGTTTGGCCAGATTTCTACGCTCATTCGCTAACTCCCCCAGCAAGGCTAGGGGAAATTCATAAAGCTGCCCGGCCTCGTGGGGAGAAATTCGTTCCCCCGCCCGAATCTTTTTTTCCAAACCCCTATTCACCGGACGGCTCAGCGGGAAATGTCGTTTTGGCCAAGCAACCGGAAGCCGCCCCGACTCAACACCTGCGCGCCCAGATCGTTGTCATCCAGATTGAGGCAGAGGGCGGTCTTGCCCTCCGGCCGGACCAGAAAACCGTAGGTCGTCAGGATGTTGATCTCGGCCTCCAGCAGGGAGGAAAGAATCTTCGGCAGTTCCGTGCCCGCCTCCAACTCCACCACCACCACCGCGGATTCGGTGTGCGCCACCGCCTGCTCATGAAAAATGGCCCGGGCGGTGTCCGGGTCATCCACCACCATCCGGACAATCGCGCTGTCCGTGGTGTCCAAAATGGTCAGGGCCATCACATGCACATGCCGGCTCTGCAAAATTCGGATCAACTCCAAGAGCCGGCCTGCCTTGTTGGCCAGAAAAATCGAAAACTGCCGGATGGGATCGGCCTGTTTCTTACGAGCCGGCGTCGAAGTCGCCATGGAGAAAGCTTAGCGCCCTACCTTGATCCCCGCCAACCTAGGATCACCTTGGCGGTGTTCCTTCCACTGGCCCCAAATACCCCTCCCCCGGGATGAGTGCTCGCCCCGGTCAGGTATAAATTCTTCAGCGGCGCCCGGTAACAGGAAATCTCTGGCAGCGGTCGGAACATGAACATCTGGTCCAAGCTCATTTCGAAGTGCATCACATTCCCTCGTAACAACCCCAAGTCCCGCTCCAGATCGAGCGGCGTCTGGATGTAGCGCCCGATCATCTTCCCACGCATGTTCGGGGCATATTGACAGACCAGTTCGTACAGCTTGTCCGCCTCCCGCTCGCGGATGGCGTCCCAATGCTCCCCGTTCCGGAGTTCGTAGCTGTGGTACTGCGCCCAAGTGAAAAGGGTGTGCTTCCCCGCCGGTGCCAAGGTGGGGTCGATCGAGGAGAAGGTCATCGCCACCACGCTCGGCTGGGCCGGTGGCCGTCCCGCCAAATAGTCATGGTAACTGCTGTCGAGCATTCCCCCATCCCGGCACAGCAACTGCATCGCCGAGTGGTATTCCCGCGGCTGTTTTCCGTTCTGGACCTTCGATCCATACATCGGCAACTCCTCCACCGCGTGTCGTACCACCATCCCAAATCCGTTGCCGATCCTTGCCTTGCCGATTCGGTCTCGCAGATCGGCCGGACCCTCCTCCAGCATTTCCGTGAAAAAGGTCTTGAGATGGCAGGCGGCCACCACTTTCTCTGTTTCAAAAGAACGCCCCGCTGCCTCCACCCTCCAGCCAGATCCATCCCGGCCGACCTTTTCCACCGGATGCTCCAGGAAAATTTCCCCGCCATGCCGCTGCAGGCATTTCACCAACGCCGTGCTCAAGGCTCCGCTCCCCCCCTTGGCCCGTTTGGCCCCGCTTCGGTGGATCATTGCGTTCCAGCCAAACATGTCTCCACTGGCCACCTCCGCCGGTGCCGGCCCACTTTGCGCGGACAGCCACAGCATCGCCGTGCGCAGGGGCTCGCTTTCAAAGGTTTCCCGAATCACCTCTCCGTACGGCGCCATCAGCTGCCGCGCGGTGTCGAGACTGGACCAAAGCCGACGCGATTTCGGCCGGAACAGGTTCCGCTTGAGGATCGTTCCAAACAGCCGACCCGGAGACGGCGGAGCCAGGAAGGTTTCAAAAACTCCTTCGTTGAGCTCCGCCCATCGCTCCACGTAGCGCCGATAAGCCTCGGCGTCGCGGGGACTGAACCGGGCGATGCTGGCACAAGTCCGCTCTACATCCCGGTAGAAGGAAATCCCTTCGCCCGTTCCGTCCACCGGGTAGTAAGCCCACGGATCCATCTCGATGTACTCCAGCCCTTCCCGGGCCAGTTCCAACTCCGCCACCACCGGCGTGAGGTGAATCATGATATGAACCGAGGAACCGACATCGAAACGAAACCCAGGCACGAGGTCATCCCGCGTGCAAACGGCCCCGCCGGGCAAATCCCTCTTTTCGACCACTGCCACCTTGAGCCCTGCCTTGGCCAGGTAGCAGGCACAAATCAGGCCGTTGTGTCCGGCCCCGACAATCAGCGCATCGTAACGCAGAAACTACCTCGACGCGGGCACCGGTTGACGCGCCGATCGCCGGGCCGTGAACTTTACGATGCGGTCGGCCGCCGCTTCCAGCCGCTCCAGCGAGGTGGCGTAGCTGCAACGCACGAATCCCTCCCCGCCCGGCCCGAAAGCATCGCCGGGCACCACCGCCACTTTTTCCTCTTCCAGCAGCTGCAGGGCGAACTCCCGCGAGGAGAGACCGGTGCCCCGCACATCGACAAAAAGGTAGAAGGCCCCGTCCGGCTGCACGGAGGGCAGGCCCGCCTCTCGGAGCCGGCGTTGCAGGAAATCCCGCCGGATGCGGTAGGTGGCCCTCGCCTCCTCCGCGATTGTGTCCGCCTCCTTCAATGCCTCCGTCGCCGCCTCCTGGCTGGGCGTGGGCGCACAAAGGATCGCGTACTGGTGAATCTTCATCATGGCTTCAATCAGCGGGGCGGGTGCACAGGCATAACCGATCCGGAATCCGGTCATCGCAAAAGCCTTGCTCAATCCGTGCAACAGGATGGTCCGCTCCCGCATGCCAGGCCGGGAAACGATCGACTCGTGCCGGCCAAGGTAGGTCAGCTCGGCGTAGATCTCATCGCTGATCACCAGCAGATCCTTTTCCACACAAACCTTGGCCAAGGCATCCAGTTCCGCCCCGCGCAGCACCGCGCCGGTCGGGTTGGTCGGGAAATTTAGGAGCAGCACCTTGGCTCCGGCCGCGGCCTTGGCCACCTCCTTCGGATCCAACCGAAAACCATCTGCAGGCCGGGTGTGGATGGCCCGCCCCTTCGCATGGGCCAAGGCGATGGAGGGGGCGTAGGAGACATAGCACGGCTCGTGATAGAGGACGGTTTCCCCGGGATTGAGCACGGCCCGCAATGCCAAATCGATGGCCTCGCTAACCCCGACCGAAACCAGAATTTCCGACTGCGGGTCATACGTGGGGCCAAAGATTTTTTCCACGTAGCGGCCGATTTCCCGACGAAGTTTCAGGCTGCCTAAGTTGGAGGTGTAGCCGGTCCGACCGTGCTCGAGCGCGTAAATGGCCGCTTCCCTCACTCCCCAGGGAGCCGACGAGTCCGGCTCGCCAATTCCCAGGGAAATGACATCGCCCCGCTTTTGTACGAGCTCGAAAAAGTCACGGATCCCGGAACGGGGCACGGCCCGCACATGATCCGCCAGAAAATCGCCGGGCTTCTTCAAGGGGATACCGCCAGCCGCTCCGCCCGCTCATCCTCGAGGAACAGAACGCCGGC
>VHDM01000060.1 GCA_016876055.1 Verrucomicrobiota bacterium | reverse complement strand
AGCACCGGGTACTGAAACTCGGCCAGGCTAATGGCGACGCCTTCCTTGTGCCGCTTGGAGAAGTCGTCCCGCTCCAGCATCCGGGCCACGTTGACCTGGCCGTTGAGGCGAAGGAGGTCGGCGCAGGTTAACTTGCCGAGCCATTCGCCGTTCCGACGGATCTCGGTTTTCTTGGGATCGATGATTTGAAAGACCTGATCGGTGTAGGTTTTCGCGTTTTTTTCGATGACGGCGGGTTCCAAGGCGGGACGGGTTTTGGACCGCCCGGTGGGGTCGCCAACGCGGGCGGTATAGTCACCCACGATGATGACGGCAAGGTGGCCGGCATCCTGAAACTGTCGAACCTTGGCGAGAACGAGCGCGTGGCCGAGATGGAGGTCGGGGGCGGAAGGATCGAAGCCCAGTTTGATTCGGAGCGGCCGGCCGGAGGCGAGTTTTTTGGCAAGCTCCTCCCTGGTGTGGACGTGGGTGCAGCCGTTTAGCAATGCCTCAGCCGACATCCGCCTACCGTAGAGGTTTTCAGATGAAGATGAAGATTAAGATTAAGTCCGGGCTTATTTCTTGGTCTTGGGCAGGGGAAAGCGGGAGGGGGGCTCGACCCGGCGTTGTTCGACATAGATCGGAATGCCCTCGTCCGGAAGTTCCTTCATGATGATTTCGGGATCGAGCGCCTCGGGCATCATCACGCCCCGCTCCTTGATCCGGCCCTCGGCAAGAAGACGGCAGATCAGCGCCGGGGGCAGGCCGGTTTGAACCACGGTCAGGCTATAGCCGTAGCGGAGATAGGTCTCGCGGTGGTCGTCCATCGTATAGACAAAATATTCCGTGCGGACGCCGTCCTTCATGCCCCGAACCTCGGACCCGACGCAGGAGTAGCCTTCGACCGTGGACCCAAGCTGGGCGGGCTTGGGCAGGCGGGCCGTGGCCACGCGGACGGGAATGATTTCGGTGCCGTCCACTTTCATTTTGCGCCAGTTGTCGAGGTCGAGCAGGGCGAGGGATTTGGCAATGTTCACCACCTTGTCGGAGAGAGTGTATTTGAAGACGGAGTAGTTCACGCCCTTGGCCACGAACGGCGGGTAGATGCCGAGGCTGACGCCCTCCTCGTGGGCGACGGCATAGGTGGTCATGAGTCCGATGGGATCCGGGAAGCGGATGACCTCCACCTCGGTTTCCAGCGGTTTGCCGGAGACGACCCGACCGTCCTTCACGTAATAAGGAACGGCGCCGAGCTCCTCGAAAAGGGTTTCCGGGCTGAAGAGCACGGCGAAGCGATAGCCGCGGATCTCGGCGTTGTCGGCATCCAGCACCCGGATCGAGGTGGCGATATCGAGGCGGTCGACGGCCCAGCGGGCGAAGATGTTCACCGCGCCCGGATCCATGCCCATCGAGAGGATGGCGGCGGTGTCTTTCTTTTGGAAGGTTTCGCCAAACTTTTCAATCTCGGCCTCGAAGGAACTCTTGCCGTACTTCTTGACGCCCGGCGGAACGTAGCAGTCCGAGGCCATGTCCAGGTAGTGCGAACCCGCCTCGGCGCAGGCGCTCAGGACGGAGTCGTTTACTTGGCTGGGGCAGGCGTTGACGGTGACAAAGATTTTCTTTTCCTTTAGAAAAGCGGCCAGGGAGACCGGGTCGGTCGCGTTGAGTTTGACGATTTTAAACCGGCTGTTGTCGGTCTTGGCCGCCAAGGCCTCCGCGAACTGGGTGTCCATGTCGCCGAGGTAAACCTCATCGAAACAGTCGTAGGTGTGGAGGCGTTGACCAATGACGGAACCCACTCCCCCCGTCCCCAGCACCAAGGCGCTTTTCATGGTCGCAACCTCCTGAAAATCAGTTTGTTAAGCCGTTTGGGTTGAACCCTGAGCAATCGCCAAGGGGTCTCCCAATTACGAAGGTAGTAAGGGGACCCAAAAACGGCAAGTCAGGCACGAGGTTTGGGCTTAGAGAAAGTCTTAAGTCCATGTCGGAAAGGGAGATTTAAAAGCGCCTTCAGAACCGAGGGCGGAAGGGCGGTTGTGGGTATCGGGTTTCTGGTGGCGGACTAAGCGTTAGCCGAAAAAAGCCACCCGAAACCGATCAAGCGGCGTGAGCAACGTTTTTCCGGCGACTGAGAATGAGGAAGGAGACGAGGAAGAGAAGCATCAGCAGCACACCGAGGGCAGCCCCGAAGGGTTGGTTGCGGGCCTTGGTGAACTGGTTTTGGATCACCTCGCCAATCGTGGGGTTGGAGCCACCTCCCATCAGGGTGGTGATCGCATACATGGCGATGGCCGGAACAAAAACCAAGAGTGCTCCGGCGGCGATGCCGGGCTTGGTCAGGGGAATGATGACGCGCGAAAATGCCCGCATGGGACCGGCGCCCAGATCATAGGCCGCCTCAATGAGGGAGTTATCCAGCTTCTCCACGCTGGTGTAGATCGGAAGGATCATGAAAGGCAGGTAGTTGTAGACCAGTCCCAAGACAATGGAGAACGGCGTGTACATCATGGGGAGGGGATCGGTGAAAATGCGGGAGGCCAGCAAGAGACTATTGGCGAGGCCCTGTTCACTCAGGATGCTGATCCAGGCGTAGGTGCGGATGAGAAAACTGGTCCAAAAGGGGATCATCACCAGCGTGAGCAGGAGATGGCGAACCCTTGGGGAAGCCCGGCCAATGGTGTAAGCGGCAGGGTAACCGACGACCACACAAATGACGGTAGCGAGAAATGCGTAGAAGATGGAATTTCCGAAAATAGTCAACCAAGTGGGATTGAAACTGTTTAGGTAGTTTTCCAGCGTGAAATCATAAATCACCCGGCCGAGAGCATCCCGCTTGCTGAAACTGGTGAGAATGAGCAAGGCGGTGGGCAAGGCCACAAAGACCCCCAACCAAATCAGGAGTGGAGCCAGCAGCAGCCAAGCCTTCCACCCGGCCGTGGCAGAGGCCGGATGGGAGGCGGCGGTATCGGAAAAGGCGGCTCCGCCCAAGGGGAGTTATTTTCCGCCGGCCTTGATCTCGGTGACTAAAGCGTCCACGGCAGCGGCCTGGGGTCCGAGATCCTTGAAGGTCTGCATCCGGGAGACTTCCTGCGCCGGGGGATAGCTAGCGGGATTGGCTAACTGTTCCGGGCTCAGTAACGAGCGGGCCGCCCGGTTGGGGCTGTAGTAAGGGAACTCGTCCGCCACCTTTTTCCCCACTTCGGGACGAAGAAGGTAGTTGATGAAGAGGTGGGCATTCTGGGGATGTTGGGCGGTCTTCGGGATCGCCATATTGTCGACGAAGAGGTGCGCCCCGCTGTGCGGCAGGACAAATTGGAACTTCTTGTTATCGTTATAGAGAATGGCGCCCTCGCCGCTCCAGACCACGCCGATGTCGACATCGCCGTTTTGAAGGGCGGTCTTGGGGCTGTCGGAGTCGTACACCTTCACCAAAGGCAGCCATTTTTGGAGCATCGGCCGGATCTTGGCCAAATTCTCCGGGGTGACGTCGTTGATGCCCAGACCGGCTTCGCCCAGGGCCCAACTGGTGATCTCACGGGAGTCGTCCAAAATCACGATCCGGTTCTTGTGAGCGGGCACAAAAACATCGTTAAAGCTCTTGATGGGGGTCTTGATCTTGTCGGTGTTGACGACAATGCCGACGAAGCCCGCCATGAAAGGCACGGAGAACTTGTTGCCGGCATCGAAAGGCATGTTGCGGAACTCGGGCGCCAGATTGCCGAGGTTGGTCAGGGCCCCCTGGTTGAGGGGCTGCAACTGCTGATCCTGGATAAGAGCCTCCACCGCATATTCGCTGGGCTGGATGAGGTCGTACTTTCCGCCGCCCGCCAGCAACTTTCCGATCATCTCCTCGTTGGAGGCGTAGTTTTCCACGGAGACCTGGATGCCGGTCTCCTTGGTGAAGTCGTCGATGACCCCTTGGGGGATGTATTCCGCCCAGCAGTAAAGGTTGAGCTTCTTCTCCTCGTTGGAGGCGCCGGCCCCGGCCGGTTTGGAGCCGCCACAAGCCGCCAACAGGAACGGCAGGGCGAGGAGGGTGAGGTTGCGGAGGTTTTGCATGGTTACATTCCTTTCGCGGGTTGTTTCAAACGTTCACTGGCCAGCACCAAGACTATAGTGAGGATGATGCCGAGCGCGGACAAGGCATTCAATTGGGGATTCAGCCCCACCCGAACCATCCCGTAAACCTTAAGCGGCAGGGTCTGGGATTCCGCCCCGGTCACAAACACGGTGACGATGTAGTCGTCGAGGGACAGGGAGAAGGCGAGCAGAGCTCCGGAAGCGATGGCGGGCATCAGGTAGGGGAGGATGACTTTGGTAAAGGCCTGCCAAGGGGTGGCGCCCAGGTCCATGGCGGCTTCTTCAAGAAAAGGATCCATGCCCTGCAACCGGGCCTGCATGCCGACGAGCACAAAGGGGAAGGTAAAGGTGACATGGGCGATGATCACGGTGAGGTAGCCGAGTTGGAAATTCAGAATCACGAAAAGCACGAGCAGGCTCACGCCCATCAGGATTTCCGGCATGATCATCGGCACAAAAATGAAAGCCTCCAGGGTGCGGTGGATGGAGAAGCGGTAGCGATAGAGCATCCAGGCCCCCAAGGTGCCCAAAACGGTGGCCAGGAGAGTGGACGCGGCGCCGATCATCAGAGTGTTGCCGAAGGCCTGAAGCAAGACCCGGTTTTGGAAAAGAGCCTCGTACCATTTGAGGGTGAATCCTTCCCAGCGAAAGCCCGACTTGGTTTCGTTGAAGGAGAAGACAACGAGCAGGACAATGGGAAGATAAAGAAAGGCAAACACCAGGACCGTCCACCCACCACCCAGCCAGCGGACCCACGTGGGTCCGTCGGGTCGCATCCAGCCGCGGGCCGCCTCTGCCACCATCGTGGGCTGATAATCAATCCTTACCCCAGGGCGGAGCAAGGAAAACTGAGGGCAAAGTCGGGCGGGCGGTCCCCAGCCCGGCTCGTTAGTCGTTCAAGGTGCAACGAGGCGAACAAAGGACTGGTCGCCCGGGTTAATTTTCAGCTTAGGGAATCCGGGGCTTCCTGCAGGACCTGTTCATCGGCGGCAAAGCGGATTAGGCCACGGCCCCCGGGATGACGGTTGCCGGATTCTCCCCAGCCGCCAAAAGGCAGGGCCGAGGGAGATAGGGTGGTCGGCAAGTTTGCGTAAATGTTGGCGGCACGAAGGTGGTTGGAAAAATATTCGAAGCTTTTCCGGGAAGTGGTGAAGACCGAGGCAGAGAGGCCAAAAGGAACGGCATTGTGGGCGGCGATGGCCGCCTCGTGGCTTTCCACCGGCACCAGATCGATGACCGGGGAAAAGAATTCCAGCTTGGATCCCGGATCGGCCAGGAAGGCGGAGGAGGAAGGCCAGAGGCGGATACAGGGATCAACATAATAGCCCCGGCGACCGCCGACCTGCTCATGCACCTTGCCTGATTCCAGGAACTTCACACCCGCCGAGGCCGTGAGGGCGGTCCGATAGCGCTCGACCGAGGAGGCGTTCACCAACGGGCCTAATTTGGTTTTCTCCTCGGCCGGCCAGCCGGGGCGGAAAGGAGCGACCGCGGGTGCCAGCTCTTTGGAGAAAATCGGGAGAACTTTGGCATCCACCAAGACCCGGGAGGTGGCGTTGCAGCGTTGACCGGTGGTGAGGCAGGCCGCCTCCGCCACCATTTGGGCGGCGCGGACGAGATCGGCATCGGCCAGCACGATGGAAGCGTTTTTCCCGCCCAGCTCGAGCGCGACATCTTTCGTGGGATCGAGGGTGGTGATTTCCGCGAGCAGGCCCCGGCCGGCGGGAACGGAGCCGGTGAAAACAATCGAGCGAACCCGGCGGTCGAAGCAAAGCGTGCGGGCCAATTCGGTCCCTCCCTGGGCAATTTGAAAGACACCCGGAGGAAAGAGGGGGGACATGCGGGCGGCGTATTTCGCCGAGACCACCGGCGCCATCGGTGACGGCTTCAGGATGACCGGGTTGCCGGCCAGGAGGTGGGCGGTGGAAGGGCCGTGGCTGAGGTGAAGGGGCCAGTTGAACGGACCGATGACCAGGCTGGGACCACGGGAGCGCTGACGGATTCGACTGGGGTTGGGAGCATCGACGGGCTTTTCCTCGGCGAGGAAGCGTTCGGCATCGGAGATGGCGAAATCGATCTTGGTAACGAGGGCGGCAGCCTCGGCCCGGCACTCGGTGATGGGCTTGCCGATTTCGCGGCA